>JANNQH010000514.1:0-6899 GCA_031400655.1 Deltaproteobacteria bacterium
CCTACCGATCCTCCGACCTGACCGCCCGCGACTGAAGCTCCGCCCCGCCCGTTACCGGCAGTGTCGCCCCCGTGATGTAAGACGCCCGATCCGATGCCAGGAACGCGACCGCCTCCGCAATATCCTCGGGCTTCCCGAGCCGACCTAACAAATAATGCTTGCCGGCCCTCCCGAGCTCCTCCTGCGTCAGCTTGCCGAGCATCTCCGTCGCGATCGGGCCCGGGGCCACCGCGTTGACGCGGATCCGATCCGGAGCGAGCTCGACGGCGAGATCGCGCGTAAACGCGACGACGCCGGCCTTCGCGGTCGCGTACGGAACATGCGGCACGGTGTAGCGATAGGCGGCGATCGACGCGATGTTGACGATCGCGCCGCAGGTCGAGCTCCGCAGCGCCGGCAGCGCCGCCCGCGCCATCAGGAACATCGAGCGCAGATTGATCGCGAAGGTCCGATCCCAGTCCTCGACCGGCGTCTCGTCGAAGCGCTGCAGGATCACGATGCCCGCGTTGTTGACGACGATGTCGAGGCCGCCCAGCGACGCGACCGCCTGATCGACCGCGCGCCGGGTCGCGGCCTCGTTCGAGACGTCGGCCAGGAGCGGGAGCGCGCTCCGCTCTTTATCGCCTATTTCCGCCTCGATCTCCGCGACGACGCTCGCGAGCGCCTTCTCGTTGACGTCGAGACATCCAACCTTTGCACCCGCCCGCGCGAGCCGGAATGCGATCGCGCGACCGATTCCCGCGGCCGCCCCGGTGACGATCGCGCGGCGCCCTTCGAATTCCCGTCCGGCCTCCATCTCCGTCTCCCCACGCAGCGCATCTCGCGCAGCGCATGCGAGGCCTAACCGACGCTGGCTAGGGTCCAGTGCCGCTCACGGCCCTCGATCGTGATTTCGAAAGAATCGCCCGCGCGGGACCCGACGAGGGCGCGACCGACGGGCGAGGAAGGCGTCACGACCGATACGAAGCCGTCGCCGCCCGGTCCCGAGACCTCGGTGCCCGCCCCGACCGGCAGCACGAAGAGCGTCCGCTCCTCGACCTCGCCCTCGTCGGATTCGATCTGCACGTCGACGAGCGCTCCGAGCGCAACCTTCGCCGTCGGATTGAAGTCCGGCAGCCCGCGCTCGGCGAAAGCAATCAGCGAATCAACCTCGTCGACCCACTGCTCCCGACGTTGTCGATGACCCGCCGCGAGCCGGTTCTGGAGCTCGGCACTCTTGGCGTCCTCACGCCTGTTCGAGGCGGTGCGGATCTCCTCGGCCTCGAGGGCGGCATCCGCCTCCGCTCGGCCCGCCCCCGCGATCCGCTCCTGGTAGACGCGCTTCAGCTCGTCGACGAAGTAGCGCTTGATGTCCACGAAGCCCCCGACCTCCGCTTTCTGCTCGCCTATCCGCTCGCCCGCTGAACCTTCCCTGCCGGATCGAAGCGGTTACAATCCGCGTCCCTATTCGGCCTTTTCAGTCGGCCGACGTATCTAACCAGGATCGCCTGCCCCCACACGGAGAACAAGATGACCACCGCCACGATCACCACCAAAAAAGGCGTCATTACCCTCGAGCTCTACACGAAGGAAGCGCCGGAGACGACGGCCAACTTCATCAAGCTCGCGCGCCAGGGCTTCTACGACGGCCTGAAATTCCATCGCGTGCTCGCCGACTTCATGGTCCAGGCCGGCTGTCCGCAGGGCACCGGCACCGGCGGCCCCGGCTACAAGTTCGCCGACGAGAAGAGTGCCCTCGCCCTCAAGCACGATGTCCCGGGCCGCCTCTCGATGGCGAACGCCGGCCCCAACACCAACGGCTCGCAGTTCTTCATCACCCACGTCCCGACGCCCTGGCTCGACGGCAAGCACGCCGTCTTCGGCCAGGTGACCGCCGGCCAGGACGTAATCGACGCGATCGCCCAGGGCGACCTGATGGATTCGGTCGTCATCGCGGACTAACGCGACGGTCTCTCAGACCTTCGTTCAGACCTTCGTTCAGACATGCGCCTTGACGCACTTGGCAACGGAAGCGGGCGTGAAGCCGAAATGCTCCGCCAGGGCCTGATACGGGGCGGAGGCGCCGAAGCTCTCCATTCCGATCACGAGGCCCCGCCGTCCAATGAAGCGTCGCAGGGTCTCGCCGCGCCCCGCTTCGACCGCGACGATCGGCGTGCCGTCGTCGGGCAGGATCGCGTCCTGCTCCGCGTCGGGAAGCTGCAGGAAGAGCTCGACGCTCGGCATCGAGACGACCCGCGCGCGGATCCCGTCGGCGACGAGCAGGCCCGCCGCCGCGACGGACAGCGAGACCTCCGAGCCGGTCGCGAGCAGGACGACGTCGGGCTTGCTGCCCGGATCAGAAGCCGCATCCGAAACCACATCCGATACGACATAGGCGCCCTTCCAGACATCCCGCGGATCGAAGCCGGCAGGCCGCTCGAGCCCGGGCACCGTCTGCCGCGTGAGCGACAGCGCGACGGGCCCCTTCGCCTGGGTCAGGTACCAGGCGTAGGCCATCGCCGTCTCGACGCCATCCGCGGGACGGAAGAGGGTCAGGCCGGGGATTACGCGCAGGCTGTCGATCTGCTCGACCGGCTGGTGGGTCGGGCCGTCTTCACCGACGAAGATCGAGTCGTGGGTGAACACGAATAACGTCTTCGCCTTCTGCAGTGCGGCGAGTCGGATCGCGGGCCGCATGTAGTCGCTGAAGATGAGGAAGGTTCCGCAGTAGGCGAGGAACGTGGCGTCGAGGGCCATGCCGTTCGCGATTGCGCCCATCGCGTGCTCGCGCACGCCGAAATGGATGTTGCGGCCGGCGAAGGGATCGGCGCCCGGGCCCGCGGCCGGACCGACGAGGCCCGTCGACTTCACGATCGGCGGCGCCGCCGAGCCCGCAAGATCGGCGGAGCCCCCCGCCATGTAGGGCACGAGGGTCGCGAGGCGCTCGAGGGCCGTCGCCGAATGCTTGCGCGTCGGCTCGGCCAGGCCCTGCATGCCGTCGAGCAGCTTCGACGCCAGATCGGCGGGCAGCTTGCGGCCACGCGCCGTATCCCAGCGCGCGGACGCTTCGGCATTCGCCTTCCGCCAGCTGGTGAGCCGCGCGTCCGCCGCGAGACGTTCGGCATTTTTGGCGGCACCGCGCGCCGCACAGTAGGCGCGCACGTCCTCTGGCACGACGAGGTCGCCCGTCGTCGGCCAGCCCGCCTGCTCCTTCGCGAGCTTCGTCTCCGCAGCGCCGAGGGGGCCGCCGTGGGCCTTGTTCTTGCCCTCGAAATTAGGGGCACCGCGGCCGATCAAGGTCTTGAGCACGATCAGCGTCGGGCGGTCGATCTCGCGGCGCGCCGACGCGAGGGCCTCCGACAGGCCGTCGCGGTCCTGGCCGTCGACCGCGTCGACGACGTGCCAGCCGTAGGCGCGGAAGCGCGCGGGCACGCTCTCGCGGAACGTGATCTGGGTTCCACCATCGATCGTGATCGAGTTGTCGTCGTAGATGTAGATCAGGTTGCCGAGCGCATGGGTGCCTGCGAAGGAGGCCGCCTCCGAGGCGACGCCCTCCATCAGGTCGCCGTCGCCGACGAAGCCGTAGATGAAATGCTGGCCCGGGCGGTCGCGGTCCACGTCCGCTTTCGATCCGCTGCCCGACGCCGAAGCGGGGCTCCCTGCATCGCCTCCGAACTGGGAGCGCGTCATGCGCGCGGCCAGCGCCATGCCGACACCATGCGCAAAGCCCTGGCCGAGGGGACCGGTCGTCAGCTCGACGCCGGCAGTCTCGCCGTATTCGGGATGGCCGGGGGTGCGCGAGCCGAGCTGGCGGAACTTCGACAAATCCTCGATCGAAAGATCGAAACCAAAGAGATGGAGCAGCGAATACTGGAGCATCGACGCGTGGCCGTTCGAGAGCACGAAGCGGTCGCGCAGCACCCAGTCCGGGTCCTTCGGATCGAAGCGGAGATGATTGTCCCAGAGCTCGAAGGCGGCCGCGGCAAGCGCCATTGGCGCTCCGACATGACCGATGCCCGCTCGTTCGATCGCGTCCACGGCGAGGAATCGGATCGTGTTCTCGATCCGAAGGAGCAGCTCGGGACCGGGCTTGGCTGACATGCGGGCCGATTCCTTCAACGATTTTGCGGGATGGGGGAATGATCGACCCAGACACTACACGCGCCGATCCCGGTGCAACAATGGATCAGGAAAGATCGCAGTCCCGGGGGAGCCTGCCGGGCACACGCGACCGCGGGTCAGCTCAGCGATACAGCGCGATGCCCACCCGGGGCGCGATCCCCGGCGACTCGAAGCCGACCGATTCGCGGCGGGTGCGGTTGGTCAGGTTCTCGATCTCGAGGAAGACGTCGAAGCCTTCGAGCGCCGTCCACGCAACTCGTGCATCGATCCGCTCGTAGCCGGCCAGCGTGATCGTCTTGCTCCCGAAGTCGAGCCCCGCGGCCGTCCCCTTTGACGCCCCGACGACGAGCGCGCGCAGCATGAAGTCCCAATCCGCCCAGGGCTGGGCGTGCAGCTCGACGAATCCGCGCCAGCGCGGGCGATTGAGCGGTGGGCTGCTCGTGCCGCCAAAATCCGTCGGATTGAAGCTCATCGCCCCGTCGATCCCGAGCCACTGCGTCGGGCGCAGATGGAGCTCGACCTCGGCCCCGCGCGACACGAGCCGACCGCGAGCGACGATCTGGAAGAGCTCCGCATCGAAGTCGTGCAGGCTCTCGACCTCGAGGTCGAAGTAGCCGATCTGGGCCGAGACGCTGTCGCCCGGCTCTCCGTAGCGAACACCGACTTCCCAGCCCTGGCTGCGCTCGATGCCGAGCGACGAGTTCCCGACGATCGGATTGCTGAGCGCATAGAAGCTCGGCCGCCGGAATCCCTGCCCGTAGCGTCCGAATATCGAAAACGGGGTCCTCGGAATCCTGGACACGATCCCGACGGACGGCGAGGTCCGATCGTCTTCGTCGGGCGTCGAATCGAAGCGCACGCTCCCGGACACGACGACGAGCGCGCCGATCGGCTGCTCGAGCTCGCTGAAGACGCTGAAGGTGCGCCGTGTATCGAAGAACGGGACGGGCTGGAAGCCGACGACGGGGAAATCGAGATAGGTGTCGCTCTCGCCGTTCTCCCAGAGTTGGGCCAGTCCGCTGACGAGCTTCACGCCCTCGGAGAATCCGGGCAGGCCGAGCGCCGGCAGCTGCCCGTCGCCGACCAGGCTCAGATCCCAGCGCCTGTATTCGTCGCCGGCGCGCGACCGCGGCACGATGCCCGGACCGATGCCCGGCGATTCGAGATCTTCGCGGCGCGAGGCGCGACTCGCGATCAAGCGCAGATGACTGCGGTCGTTCTGGAAGGCACGCATCCACGACGCCCCGAACGAGATCTCGCGCACGTCGCGGTCTTCCATCGCCCGCAGCGTCGCCAGCTCCGGGCCACCGCTCGACTCGGGGAAAGAGCGCGCGCTGCTCTCATGGATGCGCGTGAACGTCTCGAAGTCGACCTCGAAGGGCAGCGGGACGCGCAGCTTCGCGTGCAGGCTCCCGCCGTCGAAGCCGCCGTCCGAATGGGGATCGCGCGACGAGTCGAAGGCGGCCCCGAGCGAGAGCCCCGCGATCCCGCCGATGCCTGCGCTCGCCTGACCCGCGACGTCGGCGACGTGGTAGCGGCCGATCCGCGACCGCACCCGCGTCCGCAGCTCGTCGTCGGGCTCGACCCCCCGCGTCACGATCTGGATCACACCCGCCAGCGCATCCGCGCCATGGATCGAAGAGAGCGGCCCGCGCACGATCTCGATCCGCTCGATGTCGACGAGCGCCAGGGTCGTAGGATCGAAGGATCCGCCGCGGGAATTCGTCGGATCGTTCAGGCGCACCCCGTCGACCAGCACGACGACGTGATTCGGATCGAGCCCGCGCAGCGAGAGCTGCGCCCGGCCGCCGGGCGAGCCGTCCTGCACGAGGTTCAGACCCGGGACGAAGCGAAGGGCGTCCAGGACGGTGGGGCTGATGCCGTTATCGAGCTGCTCGCCCGTGATCACGGTCGAGGGAAAGGGTCGTTCGAAGGGCTCGCCGGGCAGGCGCGAGCCGGTGACGATCAATTCCTCGGCGACCTCGGGAGCGGGTTCCTCGCGCTCGTCGGCCGCCCGAGCCTGCCCGCTCGTGGCGAGGCAAAGCCCGGCCAGGGCGAGCTCGAGTAGAAGCATTCCGACGCGCATTCCGATGGTTGCCACCCTCGCTCGCTCTCGCACGTCCGTCCCGAGATCGGCTCGCAGATCGGCCGACACGAGCGCTCCAGCCTGCTCCGGCCTACTCAGCACGCGGGCCGCAGCATATCCTCGGGCGGTCCCGGCGTCGCGCGCCCCGCCAGCGCCGCCCGGGATCGGAGACGCATCGCGCGATGAAGATCGGCCTGTTCATCCCCTGCTATGTCGATCAGCTGCGACCCGAAGTGGGCATGGCGGTCGTGCGGCTCTTCGACGCGCTCGGCCTCGCATTCGATTTTCCCGAGGAGCAGACCTGCTGTGGCCAGCCCTTCATCAGCGCCGGTGAGCAGGGCCATGGGGCGCGACTCGGACGGCGCTTTGTCGACGTCTTCGCCGACTATGACGTGGTCGTGACGCCGTCGGGGAGCTGTGCGGCGAGCGTGCGGCGCCAGCTGCCCCAGCTCGTCCCCGGCAACCGTGCCCAGGAGACCGCGGCGAAGACGCGCGAGCTCTGTGAGTTCCTGCTCGAAACCCAGGACCCGAGTCGCCTCGCCGGCCGCTTCCCCCGCAAGGTCGGACTCCACGCGAGCTGCCATGCGCTGCGCGAGCTGGGCCACGGGCGCCCGAGCGAATCACGCGGGCCCGAGCGCGTCGATCCCGCGCGCAAGCTGCTCGAAGCCCTCGCTGGAATCGAGCTCGTCCCGCTCACGCGGCGCGACGAGTG
>JANNQH010000515.1:0-9190 GCA_031400655.1 Deltaproteobacteria bacterium
TCGTCGCACGGAGCGCCTTCGAGCTGACCAGTGCAGCTGGTGGGCAGCGCGCCCTGGCCGGGCAGCGGATCCGCGCGAACCAGGTAGGTCGCGAGGAAATGGTGTCCCCTGAACGCGATCTGACCATCGGCATTCAACCCACGCGGCGAGAGCGTCAGATCGGTGAACAATCCGCCGAAGGTCTGTAGTTGATTCTGGCAGACCACGCGGTGAATCTCCTGGCCGCCGTCGGCGACGAGCAGGGACTTGCCGCCCACTACGGGCGTGGAAATGAATGCGACCTCCGACCAGACGTTGATGGACGTCTGGAACGGAGCGGCGAAGGAGTAGAAGGGATCTTCATCGGCGTCGACGAAGACGCTCGTTCCCAGCAAGCCGGCGACGACGAGCTCCCAGCTATCGATCCCGGCGAGGCCGCTGCGGGTATAGGCGATCACCGGACTGGCGCTACCGGAAAGCGATAGACCCATGAAGCCGCCCGCGCCGTTCACCGACGAGGTCCAGCGCACGCCGTTCACCCAGATCCCCTCGCCCCCTCCGGCCTCGTCGAGGCTTGCCGTGTATGCGGTCCATGGCGCCCCCGCATGCATCAACACCGGCGTGTGCACGATCTGGGCACCATTGCTGAAATTGCGCGCGACCACTACCCCATTTCTGTAGTAGCCAGCGCCGTCGGTTTCATGGAACGCCTCGAACAGGGTCGAACCCGAGGCGTTCGAACCGAGCGTGGGAAGCGCCTCGAAGCCCAGGAACGGGCTGAATGGATCGACCGCCTGGGTCGCGAATAGCTGACCCAGCGAACCCGAGGACGGATTGGAGCGATAGATCGCCTCGCCGCCACCAGCCATCCACTCATGTCTGCGCGCAAGCAAAGTGACCCGCCCCGCGTCGTCGATCGCACCTTGCTCGACCGACCAAAAGGGAGCCGGCTGATTCCCTGGCCCGCTCCCGTTTGAGCCGCCCGAGGCGGCTACATGGCTGACAGGTACCCCGTTCGCCTGTTCACCGCGTCCCACGCGCAGCTCGGCGACGGAAAATCCATTGATCTCCGTATTGACCCGGAACACCACCTGACCCCAGGCATTCATCGCCGGCGGACCGAGCGTGTCGACGCCGAGCGGAAACTGATGCGTGCTCGCGATGATCTTACAGTCGTAGTTGCGATCGACGATCGAGCGCGGGGCCGCCGTACTCGCTGGCGCAGTCGTCAGTGCCACCACGACCGCGAACGCAGCGCGCACGAAGACGAGCTTCATCCAGGTATCCCGCCCCGTCACGCTGGGAAACCGCCGCTTCCCGATCCTCGATCGCAGAGCCGCAAGCAGCGTCAACCCGCTCGACAGCGAGAGGCCGAACCCAGGCTCGGGGACCGGCGTCGAGATGGCGAGCGCGTGGCCGCCGCCTGCGGCAATCGCCGAAGCGCCGCCGCTGGTCCCATCCACGGAGGTCGGGGGCGTCGACTGCCCCGAGCCGTTGTTGCCCCAGCAAACGACCGCGTGGCTGTAGGCCTGGATCGCGCAGCTGTTGGCACTGCCTGCCGTGATCGCCGAGGCCGTCCCCGTGGTCGCATTCACGGAACCCGGCGGCGTCGACTGACCCGAGCCATTCCCGCCCCAGCAGACGACGACGCCGGTGCCGGACCGGACGGCGCAGCTGTGATCGTCGCCTGCCGCGATCTTCGTGGCGCTCCCACTGGTGCCGTTGACCGAGGCCGGCGGCGTCGACTCGCCCGAGCCGTTGGCGCCCCAGCAGACGACCGCGCCCGTGCCTGATCGGATCGCGCAGCTATGCCCGCCGCCCGCCGCGATCGCGGTGGCGGTCCCGGAGGTCCCGTTCACGCTGGCCGGCGGCGTCGCTTGGCCCGAGCCGTTGGCGCCCCAACAAAGCACCGTATTGGTATTCGATCGGATCGCACAGGCGTGATCACCGCCTGCGGCGATCGCCTTGGCCTGCCCACTGGTCCCGTTCACGCTGGTCGGGGGCGTCGCCTGACCCGAGCCGTTGTCACCCCAGCAAACGACCGCGCCGGTGCTCGCGGCCCGAATCGCGCAGCTGTGGTTGCCGCCCGTAGCGATCGCCGTCGCGATCGCGTTCGTTCCTCTCAGCGTGATCGGTGGCGTCGCCTGACCCGAGCTGTTATTTCCCCAGCAACCGACCCCGCCGGTGCTCGACCGGATCGCGCAGCTGTGGAGCCCGCCCGCCGCGATCGTGGTCGTGGTCTCGCCGGTCCCGTCGGCGGAGGCCGGCGGCGACCTCTGACCGAAAAAGTCGTCGCCTCCCCAGCACACGACGGCGCTGCTGCCCGACTGGATTGCACAGCTATGGTCGCCACCTGGCGCGATCGCCGTGGCGGTCCCGCTGGTCCCGTCGACGGAGGGCGGTGGCGTCGCCTCACCCTCGAAATTGCGGCCCCAACATACGACCGCGCTGCTGCCCGACTGGATCGCGCAGGTGTGGAAGGAACCCGAGCTGGCCGAGATTGCCGTAGCGGTTCCGCTGACGCCGTTCACCGAGGGCGGCGGTGTCGCCGACGTAGCGCTGTCGTCGCCCCAGCACACAACCGCATTGCTGCCCGACTGGATCGCGCAGCTGTGAAAACCGCCGGTTGCGAGCGCCGTGGCGGTCCCTGCCACGCCGTTGACGGAGGTCGGGGGCGTCGCTTGACCCTGAAAGATGTTATTGCCCCAGCAGACGACTGCGCCCGTGCCCGACCGGATCGCGCAGGCATGGAGACTGCCCGTGACGATCGCCGTGGCGGTCCCGGTCGTGCCGTTTACGGAGGCTGGGGGCGTCGCCTGACCCTCGCTGTGGTCGCCCCAGCAGACGACCGCGCCGCTCCCCGACTGGATCGCGCAGCTGAAGGAGGTCCCCGCCGCAATCGCCGTGGCGGTGCCGCTCGTGCCGTTGACCGAAGCCGGCGGCGTCGACTGCCCGCTGGTGTTGAAGCCCCAGCAGACGACCGCGCCGGTCCCCGACTGGATCGCGCAGCTGTGCGAATGACCCGCTGCCACCGCGCTGGCACTTCCGTCGACCCCATTCACGGAGGACGGCGCAAACGCCTGGCCCCTCGTGTTCTGGCCCCAGCATACGACCGCGTCGTCATCGGACAGGATCGCGCAGGTGTGGCCTGGGCCCGAGGAGATCGCTGTGACCGTCCCGCTCCCGTAGACGGAGGCCAGGGGAGTCGTCTGGCCACTCAGGTTGTCGCCCCAGCCGATCACTGGCCCCGCGGCGAATCCCGGGCCGGCCTCGACCAGGCCGAGGAGGGCCGCGACCGCCGTCACTCCGCAGGTGGCGTGTCGGGCGGTAGGAATGCGGAATGCGGTCCGCCCAAGCATGTGTCGAGGAGCCGAGCGAGCGCCCCGCTGGCGCCTACCACGAAGCGACGCGAGCAGAGCAGCTCCCGCGATCCCCGGCCAGTGGGTCACCGGCTCAGGGACCGGAAGTGGAATGCTCAAACACACGTCGTTGTAACACGTGGAGATCGTCGCGGGATCCCCGTCGTTGCAGGCCGTGTGGTTCGCAAGACCGGCGCACGAGGTCGGCGGGTCATAGAGCGGATTGCCGTCACAGGCATTCGACTGACACGACGACTGCGTGATCGGATCGCCGTCGTCGCAGCGGGCTCCTTCGGCTTGACCTGTGCAGTCGGTGGGCGGCGCCCCCTCGCCAGGAAGCGGATCGGCTCGCACCAGAAAGGTCGCGAGCCCCGTGCGTCCCTTGAAGGCGATCTGCCCGTCGGCGTTGATCGCGCGCGGCGAAAGCGCGTAGTCGAAGAACGGGGCCCCGAAGTCCTGGGCCTGGTTCTGGCAGATCACCCGACGGATCTGTTGACTACCATCGGCGACGAGCAGCCTCGCGCTCTGGCCCGTCGGCGAGGCGATGAATGCCACCTCCGACCAGACGTTGATCGAGGTCGCGCCCGGAAAGCTGAAGGGCTGGAAGGGATCTGCATCGCCATCGGCGTAGACACTCGTATTGAGCGGACCCGTCACGGCGAGCTCCCAGCTGTCGATGCCCGGGAAGTCGCTGCGCGTGTACGCAATCACGGCGCTTGCATTGCCGGAGAGCGACAGGCTGTCGAAGCTCCCGACGCCGTTGCTCGACTCGAGGCGCCTGACTCCATTCACCCAGATGCCGTGTCCCGTCTCGGGCGCATCGAGCGACGCCGTAAAGGCCGTCCACGGCTGCCCGGCGTGCAACAGCACCGGCGTGTTCACGATCTGGATGCCGTTCATGTAGTTACGGGCGATTTCGGCACCGCTGCGGTAGTAGGCAGATTCGCCGAGGAGATTGCTGGCCGCGAACACGATCGAGCCACCCGCGCTGGCGTCGAGGGTCGACGTATTGAAGCTGAGGTAGTCACTGCCGGGATCGACTTGTTGGCTTTCGTAGATCGCTGTCGGCTTGTAGGTCGCGGGATGATTGGTGAAGACCCGGTAGATGCCCTGGCCACCGCCGGTCGAAGACAGCTCGTAGGTCAGGAAAGTCACGCGAGCCGCGTCGTCGATGGCGGCATTCTCGATCGACGCGAACGGGGCGAGGGGACCCGTGAAGGTCTCGCCGCCCCTCGCGACGGCGTGCGTGATCGGCACACCGTTCGAGCGATCACCACGTCCGACTCGCAGTTCCACGACGGTGCCATCGCCAACGGCCGCCAGGGTCGAGAAGACCACCTGACCCCAGGCGTTCATCGTCGGAGCACCCAAGGCGGAGAACCCGGAGACCCCGCTCGGAAACTCGTTCGTACTCGCGATGATCGTGCAGTGGTAGTTGCGATTCACGATCGAACGCGCCGCGCCGGCGGAATCGGCAATCGCGAAGCTCAGGGCGGAGAGGACGGCGAGGAAAAGGGGCAGTAAGCAGAGTCGAGATGACATGGTTCTACCTCCTCGTGTCGGCGGAACGGGGCTGGGGTCGTCGGGAGGGGCGGAATGAAGACGCCTTGTCCCCCGCCGCCGCCCTCGCCGTTCTCACTCGTGAACCGAGGCACGCAATCGCGAGCGCCCCCGCGCCCAGCATCGCGACGAGGCTCGGCTCCGGGACCGTGATCCAGGGGAGCGGACCCGCATCCGTGGTGATGGAGCTGCCTGCTGGCACGAAGAGTCGGAGGCGAGCCGAGTGCGATGCGTCGGTCGTCGCGTTGAATCCCGCGTTGTTCGCGATGGCAACCGGAAGGAGATTGAAGTGGACGACCGCCGATGCTCCGGGATCGAGCAGGATGACCGGCATCCAGAGTGTCGCGACAAGTGTGCTGCGGGTCGCGGCCGAAATGGAAGCCGTGCCACCGTTGGCCCCGATCGGCTCGACGGAGAGACTCGTGCCCGCGAGCAGGCCGTTGCTCCACGACTCGCCATAGCTGTAAGCCACCTGAGCGATCCGGGCACACCCACAGCTCGGGTCGTCGACCTGAAGGAGCGCGCTCAGCTGGTTTCCGATACCTCCATCCAGACCCCCAACCGTTCCCGCGAAGTTCGCCGTCACAAAGGCGACGAACGGAAACGTCGCGCCTCCGAAGGCGACGGGCGCCGCGCCGGCGTTGGTCAGCGTCAGGTCGATGATTCCCGAGTAGGCAACGCTGGCAATCGCGTTACTCCCGTCGTGAAACGCGAAGCCCTTGAACGTGGCGCCACTCGCCGAGCCGCTGAGATCGGCTTCGACGAAGATGCCCGAGTCGGTTGCCGTCGCGAACAGCGGATCGAGTATCACGGTGTCCGGGTAATGTGTCGGTGACGCGTATTGGACATACACGCTGGCTGCGTGCGCAGCCCCGGCGAAGCCGAACAAAAGGAAGACGCAGGCGACGAGTACATGACGCATGGTGGCTCCTTCAGATTGGGGATTGGGGAAGCTCGACTGGATGACCGGCGCACGAGCTGATTCCGGACCAGATTCCAGATCTCTGAGGGCAGCGATGGCGATCGGCAAATCCGATGAATCCGAGGCCGGCCATCAGCAGGAAACCCAGCTCGGGCTCGGGCACGGTCATCCATCCAAGCTCCCGCACCGGCTTGGAGCCCGACACGAAGACGCGGTCGGAATCGGCTGTGGATGGGGGTACACGATTGACCTCCTGGGCTCCGGGCGGCCGACAACGGCAGCTCGGCGTGCCAGGATTATGGTCGAGTCCGGGGGCGGCGATCCTGACCATTCAGTGACCAAATCGAGACTCTCGCCCGCGTTATAGTCGGGGGGTCTCCCCGTCGGAACCCCTTGCATCCGCTCCGAGGACCGCGTGTCTGAAGACGTGATTCATCGCTTTGGTCGGTTCGAGCTGGATCTTCGCCAGCGAGAGCTGAGGGCTGGTCGCGATCGCGTGCCGCTCCAGCCGCGCGTATTCGAGCTGCTTCGCTACTTCGCCGCAAATCCCGCGCGGGCGATCTCGCGGGACGAGCTCTTGGCGGAAGTCTGGTCGGATGCCAGCGTGACCGATGGGTCGCTGACGAAAGCCGTGCGTGTCCTGCGAGCCGCCCTGCGTCGCGACCCCGCTCTCCGCGAGGCCGTCCAGACCGTGCGGGGTCACGGCTATCGATTCTGCACCCGCGTCGAAACCGCCGAAGCGTCGGGCCGTCTCACGGGCCCGGGCGAAGTGCGAGTGCGTCCCTTCGTCGGACGCGCAATCGAGCTCGCGAAGCTGGCGGAGCTCGTGAGCCAGGTTCGTCAGGGCGGTCGTCGCTTCGTCCTGATCGTCGGGGAACCGGGAAGCGGCAAGACGGCGCTCGCCCAGAAAGCCCTCGAGGCGGCAACGGCTGAGTTTCTCGTCGGAGAGGGACAGTGCATCGAGGGCTTCGGCGAGCAAACGCCTTATCTCCCGATCACCGAAGCCACTTTGAATTTCGCGCGGGCCGACCCGGATCCGCTTCGCTCCCGGATTCGATCGATCATCCAGCGTGCGGCGCCGACCTGGCGAGCGCAGATTCCCGCGCTCTTCCCCGACGAGGCGCTCGATCTCGATCTCGATCCGATCGACCTCCACCCGGCACAGATCGCTCGGCAAATTCTCGATTCGATCGAGCTGATCGGGAGGGAGCAACCGACCGTTTTGGTCGTCGAGGACATCCAATGGGCGGATCAATCGACGCTGGGCCTGCTCCTCTCGCTCGCCCGGCGGACCGCACCGTCGAGCCTCCTCACGATCTGCACGGTCAGGACGGCCGAGATCGACTCGAGCGAACAATTGCGTGCGCTCCGTGCCGACGTGTCACGCATGACCGAGGGACTCGTCCTCGAGTCGGCGCCGATCTCCATCGACGGGGTGCGGCAATATGCGATGTGGAGACTCGATCGGGACGAGGTCGACCGCTCTGGGTCGAGCGCCCGCTTCGTCGACTGGCTGCATGAGTGGACGGGCGGAAATCCGCTCTACTTCACACAGCTGATCGACCACTTGTCGTCGCTCGGCCTGCTGGAGGACGCGTCCAGGGATGAGACGTTCTCGGCCATCCGCCTCGAGGCGGCCGGTATTCCGTCGACCCTCGCGCAGTTGATTCGCCATTGGGTGGCGAGATTGGACGAGAACGAGCGCGCGTTTCTCGAGGCGGCCAGCGCAGCGGGCTTCGCCTTCGACCTGCGCGTCGTGCAGGCCGCGCTTGGCGTCGACGAAGCAACGCTGGAGGCAACCTGCGATCGGCTCTGCCAGGCCGGCTGGCTGCGCTTTCGAGACTTCGAACCCTGGGGAGACGGGAGCCGCGGCGCACGTCTGCACTTCGAGCACGTCCTCTTTCGAGAAGCGCTCTACCAGGACATCCCGCCGAATCGCCGGGCGCGACTACACCACGCGATCGCCCGCCGGATCGACGCGGGCCACCCGGGCCAATCCGCATTCGCGAGCCAGCTCGCCGCCCACTACGAGCTCGCGGGATCATTCGCAGAGGCCGCGCACCATCGCATCGCGGCGGCGGTGTTCGCCGCGTCGACCCAATCGGTCGACGAGGCACTGCATCATGCAGACCTCGGCCTGAGCTCGCTCGCCGCTCTGCCCGCCGCCCTGCGCGGGCCAGCGGAGATCGATCTTCGCATCTCGATCGGGATGGGCCAGGCCGCTCGCAGGGGCTTCGGCGACGATCTTGCGATGGCCGCATTCGAACGGGCGCACGAGCTCGCCCGGGACACCGGCGACGTCGACCGCGAGGTCGCGGCCATCTGGGGCATCGCCTCGTGTCGCAAGATGCGTGGCCAGCTCGAATCCGCGCGCGAAGCCGGCTCACGCGTACTCACCCTCGCGGAGTCGACGAACGAACCCCGCCACCTCCGACTCGCGCTCGACCTGCTCTGCAGTATCGCCTTCTATCAAGGGCGCTTCGCCGACTGCGTCGCCCTGAAGCATCGAGCCGATCGGGCGATCGCAGGCGAGCTTGCCGATTCCCAGCCCGCGCGTCCGCTCGAGGACGTCCGCGTGATGGCGCAGATCTACGGCGCGATGGCCGAATGGCACCGTGGCCATGAGTCGACGGCGCGCGATTGGATTCGCGACGCGGTCGCACGCGCCGAGCGCCTGCGCCATCCCTATACGTCTGCATTCGCCGAGTGCTTCGCCTCGATCCTCTCCTACCTGATCGGAGATGAGTCCGGGCTGCGACGACACGCGGCCCGAGGTCGTCGGCTCAGCGCGCAACACGGGATCGCGCTCTGGGGGGAGATCGCTCGCTTCATGGAGCTCTGTGCGGATCCGCCCTCGCCCGAGGCGCTCACGGCACTGCGAGATGCGTTCGGAAAAATGGCTCGACACGGCGGTCTGGGAGGCACGTTCTTCATCGAACTTCTGGCCAATCGCGAGCTCGCGGGCGGCCAGGTCGAGGCGGCGAAAAAGCTCTGCCGAGCCGGGATCGAGATCGCGGAGCGCACCACGGAGCTCCACCATCTGCCGATGCTCTACCTCACGGCCGCCTGCCTGGCCCGCGACGATTCGGAGCGGATCGTTCAGATCGACCGGGCCGAGGCCTGTGCCGTTCGCATCGGATCAGTCGCGTCTCAGGCGCGCGTCGCGCGGGCA
This sequence comes from Deltaproteobacteria bacterium, assembly GCA_031400655.1. GTDB lineage: Bacteria > Myxococcota_A > UBA9160 > UBA9160 > UBA4427 > UBA4427. Next base: position 8,993 of record JANNQH010000515.1, read on the forward strand.
CGAGCGATGGGCACGATGGAATCATTGTTCATGTGAGCGACTGGTGGGGTTCGGCCAGTCGCTAGAAGCGATCGATGTTGAAGTCGTCGCCTTCCATCATGCCGCCCTCGTCGTCCTTTTCGGGCTTCTCATCGGGCGTGCTCGGGCTGTCGCCCGTGAACTCGTTCCAATTCGAGTCCGAGGTCGAGGCGATGCCGC
>JANNQH010000516.1:0-4970 GCA_031400655.1 Deltaproteobacteria bacterium
CGCAGGAGCATGCAGTTCTTGCCGAGCACCGGGCTCACGACCCACTTCATCATCACACCGAGATCACGCCCGTTCGCATCGACGAACGACTCCCACGGCAGCGTCTCGAGGTCGACGCCGGTGCGCTCGGGCAGGAGTGCCGACCAATCTACGGTCCCAGGCTTTCGGATCTCCACGCAGCTCGTCTCCAGATGATTCAGCAGCCAACACGTCTTATTCGGGTTAGCCGAGCACGACCGTGGGCCGACCCGTCATGATGAAATGGACTCCGGTCGGGTCGAGCATGTAAGCGACGTCGGGGGCGACGTCGGTGACGTTGGCCTCGGCGCGAAGCGATTCCGAAAACGCCGCGAGGTCGCTGAACCACTGCTCGGTGACACCGTCGAAGGCCGCATCGGACTCGAGTCCATGGTTCTGGTCGTAGGCGATGATGGGATCGTGCAGCGCGGGGATCCGCTGGAACAGGCCCCCATGATGGCTCTTCCAGTGGGCATGGAACGCCGCCGGCTCGAGCGCGCGATTTCGGCGCAGGATGCAGAGGAGCTTGGCTTCGGCCGTCTCGCGGCCGGGCTTGTCGAGGATGACGTCGGGGTCTGCGGTGACGACACGGAGCGGGTTCGGCGCGAACAGGCGCGCACGCTGATCGGCGATCCGGGCTGTCAGGGCGGGATCGGCTTCGAACGCGTCGAGATCCTGCCCGGTCTCGAACCAGCGAACCTCGACGCCGTCGCAGCCGATATCGGCCACCTCGAGCGCATGGCGATCGCGGTTGTAGTCGGCAGACAGCCGGTGGTTGAGCTCGTAACGCCGCAGGTGGCGCTTCGCGGCGGGACCGGCGGCAAGCTCCGCGGCGAATTCGTCTCGCCATCGGCGCTGGAACTCGTCGCTCCCGAGGCCCGCTGCACGACGGACGAACTCGAAGACCTTGATGCCCATGGAATGACCTCCTGTCCGTCCCGGAATACATAGCCTGACATGCGCACGGGGTAGCGTCGACTGTCTATCTCCGTCCTATATTCCCGTCGATCCACTCTCAGCGCGGGGAGACTTCAATGCGTCCGATCGTCGTCAGCTTGATTCTTGCGTTCGCCTTGCCTGCCGCGACCGTCCATTCCGCCCGGGCCGAGGAGCCTGGCAACCTGTGGCAGGTCGAGACGAGCATGGAGATGGCGGGCATGAAAATGCCGGGCCAGAGCCAGCAGGTCTGTGCGCCGGTCGCATCGGAGGGGCCCGAGGCGCTCGCGGGCGGGGACAGCGAGTGCACGATGTCCAACGTCAAGCGCTCCTCCGGAAAGTTCAGCTACGACGTGAGCTGTCCGCAGGGTTCGGGCTCGGGGGAAATGGTCTACCAGGGCAAGGACAGCTACACGTCGAAAATGACGATGACGACCGACGGGCAAACCATGACGATGGTGACCCGCGGCAAGCGAGTCGGCGTCTGCGATGCGAGTCAGATGAAGAAGCGGGTGGTGGCGGCGCAAGCCCAGGCAGACGCCAGCATGGCGCAGATGTGCGATTCGATGGTCGATACGCTGATGCCCGGGAATCTGCAGACGTACAACTGCGATCCGAAGTACAAGAAAGCGCTCTGCGACAAATTCGGCACGAAGGAAGGCTTCGGCATCGTCGCGCCGCGCAAACCGATGGGCCAGCCGGCGCTCGACAGCGGCACGCTTCCGGAGGTCGCGAAGTACTGCGGAGTCGACGCGAACGCCCTTCGCTCACGGTTCTGTACGGATGCGAAGAAGAGCGAAGATCTCGAGTTCCTCGGCGCAAGCTGCCCAGCAGAATCCCAGGTCATCGCCCAGCGCGAGTGCGCAGGTCGAAGCTTCAGCTCACCGCCGGCGCCGAAGTACAACGCCTTCTGCGGGACCTACGCCCGCGCGGTGATGCAGACCGGATCGGGCGACGATGCACCGCAAGCGCCGAACACCCCGAGCAACTCCCCGGTCAATCCGGCGGGAGATGCGGTCCAGGAGGGCGCCAAGAAGCTGAAGGGGCTGCTCGGTTTCTAGCGACGCATGCCGGGAGAAATCGCCTTGCAGGGCCGAGCCGGACGGATTGCGGCATGGGTAGCGGGATGGATAGCGGGATGGGTGTTCCTGGGCGTCCTGTGGTTTGCAGCGCCTGCACGCCCGGCAGCGATCGATGATCCCTATCCGAATGCGGCGGCGGCCTACCTCGTGACCGTCAATGGTGCGCTGCTCTGGTCACATACACCCGATCGCGCCCTGCCCCCGGCCTCGCTCACGAAGATCATGACGGCACTCCTGCTGGTCGAGGGCTGGGAGCCGGAGGCCGTCGTTCGCGTGAGTCCGGAAGCGGCCGCCGCGACCGGGTCTCGCCTCGGCCTGCGCGCCGGCGAGCGGCTGCGTTTTGCGGACGCGTTCGACGCCCTGCTCGTCAGCTCGGCCAACGATGCGTGCCTGGCTCTTGCGGAGCACGCCGCCGGTTCTGTCGCGCGCTTCGTCGAACGCATGAACGAGAAGGCGACCGCGCTGAAGCTTCGCAGCTCGGTCTTTCGCAATCCCTGCGGCCTCGACGCGCCGGGGCATGTCTCGTCCATCCAAGACCTGCTGGTGCTGGCGAAGCTCGCGATGCAGCAGCCAGAATTCGCGCGGGCCGTGGCGAAGCCCCTGGTCGAGATCCGCACCGAGGGCGGTCGCAGCCTACGCAAAGCGAGCGGCAACCTGCTGCTCGGGCGGGTGCCCGGGACAGTCGGGATCAAGAGCGGCTTCACTCGTCACGCCGGGAAATGTCTCGCGGCGATGGTCCGGCGCGGGCAGGACGAGGTCGTGGTCGTGATGCTGAACGCGCCCGACCGCTGGTGGTCCGCGTCGATCCTGATCGAAGATGCCTTCGCGGCCCTCGATGCCGCCCGGCGCTGATCGCCGAGCTCGCCTTGGACCCGCACTGGTCGTGCTGGCGGCGGTCTGTGTCGCGTATGCGAATGCGCTCTGCGCGAGCTTCCAATTCGATGATTGGGACGTGATCGTCCGCGATCCACGCGTGCAGAGCCTCGCCGCATGCTGGGACGCAATGCCGGGCATCCGGCCGCTCCTGAAGCTCAGCTATGCCCTCAATCACGCGAGCGGATTCGGAGTCGTCGGCTTCCACGCGGTCAACGTCGTGATCCACGCGATCAGCGGATTGCTGGTGCTCGAGCTGGTGTATCCGCTGGCCGCGCGATCGGGCGCGGATCGGAATGCGGCGACCCGGATCTCGCTCTCGACCGCGCTCCTCTTCACGCTCCACCCCGTACAGACCGAAGCCGTGACCTACGCCTCCGGACGTTCCGCGTCGCTGTGCGTGGCGCTCGCGCTCGCGAGCATCGTGCTCTGGGTTCGCGGGCGGGATCGTCGGCGAGCGGAGCTTTCGTATCTTGCGTCTCCGGTCTTGATGCTGCTCGCGCTGGCGGTAAAGGAGAGTGCCGTCGTCGTCCCTGCCGTCTTACTGCTCTGGATCGCGTCGGACCCGGGGCGGCCGTTCCATTTCGGAGCGGCGCTGCGCGAGACGACTGCCCATTGGGTTGCCCTGATCCTGGCTCTCGCCGCAGGACTATCGCTGCCGGCCTATCAGGCCTTCGTCGAGAAGAGCCTCGCGACGCGTTCGCCGGTCGAGAACCTGGTCGCCCAGGTCCACGGCGTGACCTATCTGCTGGGACAGCTCGTCCGGATCGATCGATTGAATGCGGATCCGGCGCTGACGGCGGTGACCCGCTGGGATGCGACTGGAGTCCTGCTGGCCGTCGCGCTATTCGGAGCCGTCGGCGCCGCACTGGCCGGATTGCGGCGATGGCCGCTCGCGAGCTTTGCCGTTCTCTGGACGGCGATCTGGCTCCTGCCGACGAATTCGCTGCTCGCCCGGCTCGATCTCGTGAACGATCGACAATGGTATGGCGCGCTGCTCGGACCCGCGCTGCTGATCGGCCTGGGACTCGAGCGCCTTCGGCGGCGAACACGTGCGGGTGCGCACCTCACCCTCGCGGTTCTGGTCCTGCTCGCCGCCATCGCCACCCATCGACGAAACGACGTCTATCGCGACGAGGTCCGCTTCTGGAGCGACGTCGCGATCCAGTCTCCCCATAACGCCCGCGCCTTCAACAACCTGGGGATCTCGCTGGTCGAGCGCTGCGATCTCCCGGGTGCAGAACGGGCCTGGCGGCGAGCCCTCGAGCTCGATGCCGGATTCGTGCGAGCGGCGGTGAACCTGCGATTGCTGGTCGAGGGAAATTCGTACACTGAGCAATGTCGGAATGACGACGGCTGACACAGCCGCTGCGACCATGGGTCGGGCGAACAGGGGACTCCACGGCCCGGTGATTCCCCGAGCCATGCATTGCGAGCGAATCCTGTCTTCCGCGCCCGTTCGCGCTGGTACTCGCAGCGACCTCGTTCGCAGGCCACAAGCGACGGCGTAAAACACCTAGCCCGTGCGTAGACCCTCAAGAATCAGCTCGTCAGACCGAATCTCGGGCTTGGGGTACCTCGATCGATTCGTATCCCGCCCGCCAGGCCTCGCGCAGGAGCTCAGGATGTTCGTCATTGTCGACTACATCATCGTCATCGGTTCCGTCTTCGGCGGCTTCGTGATGGCGGGCGGCCACCTGGCGGCGTTGTTCCAGCCGCTCGAGCTGCTCATGATCGGCGGCGCCGCCGCAGGCGCATTCCTCGTGGGCAACCCCGCCAAAACCCTGAAGGCCACGCTCCAGGCACTCCCGACCGTCCTGAAGGGATCCGCGTACACCAAGGACCTCTACATGGAGCTGATGGCGCTGCTCTTCGAGATCCTCGACAAAACACGCAAGGAAGGCCTGCTGGCGATCGACAGCGACATCGAGACGCCGCACGAAAGCGAGCTCTTCGGGAAGTACTCCTCGGTCCTGCACAATCATCATCTGGTCGAGTTCATCACCGACTACTTACGTCTCATGTTGAGCGGCAAGCTCAATGCCAACGAGATCGAAGCGC
>JANNQH010000517.1:0-7677 GCA_031400655.1 Deltaproteobacteria bacterium
ACCGCCGGGCTCTTCGACTCGAACGTGCGCAACGCCTGCCTCGACGAAGAGGGGATCGCCGCCGAAGTGATCTATCCCGACGGCTTCGTCGAGAACCATCCGCCCTATCGCGACCCGGCCGATGCGGAGCGACTCTGGTCCGGCAGCGAACGGCGCTCCTTCGAGCTGCAGCTCGCGGGCTCGCGCGCCTACAACCGCTGGCTCGCGGCGTTCTGCTCGGAGTCGCCCGAGCGCCGCGCGGGCGCCGTCCTGCTCCCGCCGGCCTACGACGTCGGCGCGGTGGTCGCCGAGATGACACGCGCGCGACGCTCCGGCCTGCGCGGCGGCGCGCTGATCCCACCGCTCGCGCCCGGACTGCCGGGCTACCACGATGCCTGGTACGACCCGATCTGGAGCGCCGCCGTCGACCTCGAGCTCCCGATCGCGAGTCACGGCGGCACGGCGACTGCCCCGGACGCGAAAGACGTTTTCGGCGGCGCCGAGCCGCTCGCGTCGATCCTGCACTTCACCGAATGCGCGTTCTTCGACCGCCGTCCGCTCTGGCATTTCATGTGGGGCGGTGTCTTCGACCGCCACCCGAAGCTGCGGCTCGTGTTCGCCGAAGCCCTTGCCCATTGGGTGCCGCAGGAGCTGCTGCGCCTCGACGAGATGTACGACATGTGGAATCTGAAGGTGCTCCGGGATCAGCTCCCGCTCCGCCCGAGCGAATACTGGCGCCGCAACTGCGCGATCACGGCGACCTTCCCGTCCCGGGCCGAGATCGAAATGCGCGACGCGATCGGCCTCGATAATCTGCTCTGGGGCTCGGACTACCCGCATCCCGAAGGCACCTGGCCTCATACGGAGCTATGCCTGCGACACGCCTTTCACGGCGTCGAAGCCGACGCGACGAGCGCCATCCTGGGGAGCAATGCGGTCGACCTCTACGGCTTCGACCGCCCGGCGCTGCGCGCGATCGCCGACCGGATCGGACCCGATCCGGCGCGCGTTGCCCTGCGGCCCGAAGCCCTCCCGAAGGACTACGTCGGGATGGGCCTTCGCTAGTCGCCTAGCGCGTCGGGTCCGTCGGGACTTCCACGAGCTCGAGGCGGGTTCCGTCCGGATCGGTGACGTAGCAGATGCGCGCCTGGAAATCGGGGTTCTCGATCCGGCTCGCCGGGATCAGCGCGCCCCCGAGCGCCGTCAGCTTCCCGATCATCGCGTCGCGGTCGTCGACGCGCACGGCGAAATGAGTCAAACCGGGCTGGTTCATCGGCCGCGCCGTGGCCGGACCGACGGTGCCAGTCCGCGGATAGGCGAGCAGCTCGATTCGAACGCCGTCGCGCTCGAGGTAGACGGCGTCGAGCACGAGATCCGGGATCCCCATCATCTGCGCTGTCGGGGCATCCTCGATGTGGAGCTTGCTCTTTTCGACGAAGCCCAGGCCGTCGCGGTAGAAGCGGATCGAGCGATCGAGATCCCGAACGCAGATCCCGAAATGCATCACATAGTCGACGCTCATGAAACGAGCCTCCCTGGCGGAGCGGCCGGTTCATGCCAAGACCGCGCGACAGCAGTCCTACGCTAACCGAGAGCCGACGCCTTCGCCCCGGGCTCCGAATCCGGCTTCCCTTGCCCCCTCGCCGGGCGTAGAATCGAGCGAACCACCCTGGAGGACGCCATGCAACCGCTTTTCTCTTCAGACTCCCACGTGGTCGAGGTCGAAGCCTGTTATGCAGAGATCGATCCGAAGTGGAAGTCGCTTCGACCGGAGGCGAAGGAAGATCCGAAGCAGGGCGCAATCATGGTCGTGCCGGGCATGGATTTCACGATCCCCTCCGGCATGCTGTCCCGCGCCGGTCTCCGCTACGAGGATTGGGCGAAGCCCCAGCCCTGGAGCGCGATCCATCCGGCGGCCTATGACCCGAAGGCGCGCCTCGCGATCCAGGACGAGGAGAACGTGACGGGTGAGGTGATCTATCCGAGCGCCGGCATGGTCCTCTGCCTGCACAAGGACGTTAGCTATCGCAAGGCCTGCTTCGAGGCCTACAACCGCTGGCTCGCCGAATTCTGCGCCACTGATCCCGCTCGCCTCGTCGGCATCGCCATGGTCGCCCTGCCTACCCCGGAGGAGGGCGTCCGCGAGCTGAAGGAGGTCGCGCGCCAGGGATTCAAGGGCGTGATGTTCTGCGGAGATCCGGCGTTCGAGGACTACGACCACCCGAGCTATGCGCCGATCTGGGAGACGGCCATCGCGCTCGGCCTCCCGATCAGCTTTCACATCCTGACGGGCAAAGACAGCTACGGCATGGCGGTTCGCGGGCCCAAGGTGATCCAGCAGATCGTGACCGTGCGGGGCAATCAGAACATCATCATGATGATGGTGCTCGGGGGCGTCTTCGAACGGCATCCGGATCTCCGGGTCGTGATGGTGGAGAACGACGCCGGCTGGCTCCCCCATTTCTGCTTCCGGCTCGATCACGCCTGGGAACGTCACCGCTGGTCCCTGGAAACCGGATCGATCTCGCGGAAGCCCTCCGAGTTCGTGAACGAGAACGTCTACACGACCTTTCAGGACGACTCGAGTGTCCGCTACGTGATCGACGCGCTGAATCTCGACCACGTGATGTGGGCGACGGATTTTCCGCACGGCGACGGGACCTATCCCCACTCACGCCGCGTCGCGGACGAGGTGACGGTCGGGATGAAGCCCGACCAGAAGCACGGCGTCGTCTACGCCAACGCACGCGCCCTCTACGGACTCTGACGCCGCGCGCCTACTCGAGGGCGGCGGTGCGGAAGGCCTCGAGCTCCGCGTCGTCGATGCCGAGGGCCTCGCGGCGATAGGTGTCGAAGTCGCCGTAATTCTCGTCGATCGCCTGGAAGGCGGCTTCGAGATAAGCGGGCTCGACCCCGAAGAGTGGCCGGAGCGCATCGGTATCCGTTCGGAAGAGCGAGAAGAGCTTGATCATGAGAAGCTGCTTCTCGGTGGCGCTCGCGGTGTAGTGGTTCGTCAGCAGGAAATCCTCCATCACGGTCTGCCGCGGGACGCCGAGGGTGGAGAGGATCATGGCGGACGCGAAGCCGGCGCGATCCTTGCCGGCCGTACAGTGGACCAGGGCCGGCAGGTTCTCAGGCTTCGTGATGCGCTCGAACATCGCCGCGTACTGGCGCGAGAAGGTCGTTGCGAACTGGCGGTTGCCCTCGATCATCATGCTGCGCAGATCGAGGCCTTCTAGATCGCCGGAGCCGATCCGCTCGCGCAGATCCTTCACCATGAACGACTCGGCCCCGATCGCGAGATCGGCGACCGCCGGCGGGTTCTGCTTCGGAAGCCGATCGGGCTCCTCCTGCTTCTCCTGCTCCGAGCGAAAATCACACACGAGCTCGAGCCCGAGCGCGGAAATCTTCTCGACGTCCGCATCCGTGAGCGATCCCAGATCGTCGGAGCGATAGAACTTTCCCCATCGAACGTGACGACCGTCGCTCGTCTCGTAGCCACCCAGGTCGCGGAAGTTCGAAGCGCCCTCGAGTACCACATGCCGCTTCTTCACGTGATCCGGCATGCCGGCATAGAGATCGCCTCCGCAGGCGGCCAGCAGCCCGAGCGACAGCATTGCGACGAGTCCGACCGTCCGATGCGTGATCACGGCCTTTACATTCAGTTTCGTCATCTTCCTGTTCATTCTCTCCCTCATCCTCTCGTTGTCTGGCCTACTTCGCGACGTACCAGATCGGCGAGGTGTAGGCCCGCTCCTGGGTCGTCCCGGGATAGTCGTCCGGGAGCTTCGTCCCGAAGCGCACCGCATCGTAGGTCGTCCAGTGCGGCGTGGGAATCTCGAGCACCCGCACGTAGTAGACGGCCGATCGCTTCGGATCGAAATCCGGATCGCGCCAGAAGGCCGAGAGCAGGCTCGCACCGATCGTGTTGGCATACGTCGCGGTCGCGAGATCGACGGTGTTCCCGACGGGCGCGCGACCACGCCCGACTGCGTCGACCTTGCGGTTCCCTGCGAGCGCAACGTCGAAGATCCGCTCGCGCCGGACGCCTTCGTCGTCGATCCACTGCTTGATCACCTGCACGCGATCGAGATTCGCGCCCTCCGGATCCCGCAGCGCCGAGACGAGAAAGCTGGGTGCCGCATTCGCAGCGCGCGCGGACAGCACACCGCCCATCGGCACACCCTTGCCGTACCCCACCGCCGGTAGATCCGGCGCATCCACATCGCCGGCCTCGAAATTCCATCCGCCGAAAAAGCGCACGACCATGCGCGGGCCCGTCGTCGCGTAGGTCTCGCGCCGAAGCATCGCGTCGAAGAGCGCCGCGCGCGTATTCTCCCTGGCCCAGACGGCGGCGAAGCCCGACGCGACGAGGCGCCAGGTCATCGACTGGGTAGATCGCTCACGGTCCGCAAAGCCCGCCGCCTTGAACTGGCGATAGGCCTCACTGCCTTCTGGGGGCAGGAAATTCTTCGCCCAGGGTTCCGCAGCGCGGTTCGCCGCGGGCTCGTTGCTGCTGAACTTGCCCCAGAAGTCCTGGTCGTCCGCGGTCGACAGGCCGGTGTGGGCGTCGGTGCTGCCGATCAGACCGAAGGCAAAGGGGTTCACGCCGAGCTTTTTTTCAACCGCGAGACCGCGCGCCAGACCGGCGCGCACGTACTCGCCCTCGTACATCCAGTCTTCGTGCGGGGCCGGCGTCATGCCGGCCTCGGAGTCCCAGGTCCCGTAGCCGGCGAATTCATCGTCGGGGGAGAGATGGGGCGCCGTCTCGCTGTCGCCCTTGATCTGGGTCGCCTCGACCAGGGGCTCCCAGCGAGCGCGCTCCGTCGCGTAGGCCTTGGAAAACGGCTTGCCACCCATGTCGACGAGCTCGAACATCCGCCCGGCGCTGAGGTTGCTGTTATGCGGGATGGCCAGCGCGCGACCGCCCGTCTTGCGCTCGTAGTCGCCGAGATAGCGCCAGAGCGCCTCGGGATCGATGCCGTCGATCGAGCGGAAGGGAACGACCTGGGAGGTCTTGTCGGCGCCGTCGGCGAAGAGCACGACGCGGTGGAGATTCGCGCCTCGGGGCATCGAGCTCCACTCGTAGCCGACGAAGGCCGTGAAGCGGCCGGGCGCGTCGTGCCGCTCGGCATTCTCGATCACACGGTTCCAGACCGAGCGTTGGAAGGCGGGACTCTTGATCAGGTCCTTGCCGGACGGGAGCCCCATGGCGAATTCCGAACCAACCTGGGCGCGCTTGCCCTCGGCAATGAGACCGGCCCAACGTCCACCGGTCTCGTTCGCGAGCAGGTCGGGATCGCCTGCTTCGAGCATCGGGAACAGGCCCATGTACTCGCTGTGATCGGCCACGACGAGGAAATCGAGGGGTCGGCGAAGGCGCACGGGTTGCCCGTTGTGGCCCGTCACGGTCTCGCCCTTGGCGAAACGATAGGCGGCATCGGGATTGATCTGGGTGTTGCCGCCGGCGTTGGCGTCGGGGGACCAGCTGGTGTGCACATGGGTGTCGCCCCAGTAGACCTGGGTCGCGTACTCGCGATCGACGAAGGGCGAGTAGTTCGGCGCCGGGTCTGAAACCGTCCGCACCGGCGCCTCGGCGACGGCCCGGGGCGCCGCGACCGCGACCCACGCGCCCACGATCCACGCGCCCATCCACGCGGCGACCGGCACCACTCGCACGCTTCTTCGCACGGGCGCCGATCGGTCGTCACCGCGCTCCCACCGAAGCATCGCCTCGAGTCGTTCGGTTCCGATTCGCGTGGACATCGCACTCCTTGACACCGGGCCGGCCTCGCCGACCGGACGATCCGCGCGATGCTAGCTCCTGGATCGCGCACCGAATCGAGTCGACCGAAAGATCTTTCGACCGGCCGACGACGGCCGCTCGACGCCGAGCGCTTTTCTCTATAGTGCCCCTCGATCGTGACGGAGCCCGGGCGCAGCCGTCCGGGCGACGAGCGGGAGGGAGTCATGTCCTGGTCACTCGAGCGACTGCGTCCCCCGGCAAGCTGCGAGGCCTTGATCCGCGACACGAACGCGTTCATCGCCCGCGCCTACACCCGCGCGAACACGGTCGCGCGCCGGAACTACGTCTACGAATTCTCGCGCATGGAGACCTTCGCTTTCAGCCTGCATTGCCCGGGCGGAGAGGCGACGCGCCAGCTGCCGGGATTCACGGAAGACGAAGTGCCGACCTCGCTGACGATACTCGCTCGCGAGGTGACGGACCGGCTCTCGATCAAGCGCGGACGCGTGCTCTGGAACGTCGGTCGTTATTTCGAGCACTGCGGCGCGATCACACCCCATTACGACGGCGAGCTCTTCGATCACGAAGTCGAGCCCCAGGTGAGCCACACCGTCCGCCGCGGGATTCGCCCGCGCGAGGTCGCGATCCTGACGCTTCGGGACGAGACGCCGAACGGAGGCACGCGGCTGCACGACGCAGCGGGCCAGGTCGTCGCGCCCCCCATGCAGACCGGCGATCTGCTCCGCTTCGACAACACTCTCTACATGCACAGCGTGCCTGATCCCGTCCGAGCGCCCGGCCGGGCGGACGAAAACGACGCTCGCAGGCCGCGCTGGGTCCGATACACGATGGGCTGGCGCGCCCTCGAGGACGGCTGCTTCGATTGGCGCGAAGGCGAGGCACTCCGTCCGATCGGATTCGACGATGCCATCCTGCTCCACGAGCGTTTCGTGCGCGAGGATTGGCCGCGCCAGCGCGAAGTCGATCTCGCACGCGGGACCTTTCCCTTCCCGGAAATCTATTCATGAGCCACCTCGAGGTGTTGAAGAGCGCCTTCGCCGCGATGGCTCGCGGCGACGCGGACGGGGTCGTCTCGCATTACACGCCGGACTACTCGATCGAGTTCCCCTATCCCGTGGCTCGCGGCGCGCCCGTGGCTCGCGGCGTCTTCAAGGTCGAGGGGCGGGACACCGTGCGCGACTACCTGGCCGCGGCCTTCCGGGTCTTTCGCTTCGAGCTCGAGATCGAGGTCGTCCATCCTTCGAGCGATCCGGATCTCGTGATCGCGGAATACCGGGGTCGGGGCCGCGCGCTCACGACCGGAAAGCCGTACAACAATCGCTACGTCGGCTTCTGGTGGTTTCGGGACGGCGCGATCTGCCGAACTCGGGAGTACTATGACCAGGGCGTCGCCACGGAAGCACTGACGCCCTGACCATTCGAGCGCTGCGGCGGGCAACGCGCAGGACGCGGAGGATCCAATGGAGACAGGCCGAGCCAGCGTCACGGCCCAGCTCGTCGCGGGCCTGCGCGCCGCCCACTTCCAGTCGGGCGAGCGACCACTCGTCTTCGAGGATCCCTTCGCCGCCCATTTCACCGGTGGCGTCTTCCTCGAGCCGCTCGAACGCGGGGAGCTTCAGTCCTATCTCGACGGCATGAATCTAAAACCCATCCAGGGCGGGATCCTCGGCCGCGCTCGTTATGCGGAGGACGCCCTCGAACGGGCGATCGCGGAGGCCGGCGTTGGACAGTTCGTCCTGCTCGGCGCCGGCAACGACTCCTTCCTATTGCGCCGACCGGACCTGCTGAAGACGCTCGAGGTCTTCGAGCTCGACTACCCGTCCTCGCAGCAGGAGAAGCGCGAGCGGCTCGGAAAGCTCGGATTCGAAGCCCATCCGAACGCCCATTTCGTGCCGCTGGACTTCGAGCGTGAGAGCGCGGGTGATGCGCTC
>JANNQH010000518.1:0-2028 GCA_031400655.1 Deltaproteobacteria bacterium
GTCGTTCTGGGAACCGAGTAGATCCTGCAGGCGCGATAGGCGTCGCAGGTAGCGTTTCGCGTCCTTCGATTCCTCCTTCGACGAGTAGAGACTCCTGAAGAACTCGCAGCCGTAGCGCAGCTTCTTCAGCGCGATGCGCAGGTCGTGGCGCGCTGAAGGCGGTCCGGTGAGCGCACCGGCTGCCAGCTTTCGCGCCTTGCGGTCGAGCCGCGCGAGGGCGATCTCCGCGAAGGCGTCGGCGCGCCCGACGAGCTTCGCCGAGGGCAACGAACCGGCGAGATCCAGCTCCTCGAGCGCGGCGACCCAGTGTCCGAGCTCGAGCATCAAGTGGGCATGGCGGCGCGAGTGAAGGGCCTCGCGAAGGACGAGTCTGCGTTCCTCGCGCAGGGCGATGGCCTCCGCCCGCAAGGCCTGCAGGGCGCCATCCGCGCTCCGCCACCGGACGAGCGGGTCGATGCGGTCCTCGAGGAAGACGTCGAAATCGCGCACCTCGCCGAGCAGACCCGCCAGCCAGCGCAGCGGACCGCGCAAGCGGCCGAGCCGGGCCGACGGCAGCTCGCGCCGAAACAGCACGATGAGCGCGCGCATGCGCCGCAGGCCGACGCGCATCTGGTGCACGCCTTCCGGCTCGATCCCCTCGAAGGCGAGCTCGGCGTTGTCGCCGATCTGGGCGAGACACGAGCGGGCGATCGGCACGATCGCGTCCCGGAGCGTCGCATCCCCGGGCAGCTCGGGCAGCTGCGCCCGACTTGGCGCAGGCCGCTCGCCGGTGCGCAGGAAATAGCCGCGATCGGCCTTCGAACGCGTCCCCGGCCAGAGCGAGATGCCGTCGGAGAGCGTCAGGGCGATTTCGAACAGGCGTGAGGGAGGTCCGCGGTGCAACTCGAGCTCGAGCTCGCAGATCGGCTCGCGCGCGAAGCCGGCGCGCACCTCGCCCCGATCGAGATCGAGGCTCCACTCGCAGGTGTCATCCGCCAGACGTTGGTGGATCCGCTCCATTTCGGTCTCGAAGATGGGCTCGAGCGACTGCCCCGCGAGCACGGCGACTACGCGCTCGCGCACGGCCTCGTCGGGAATCGCCGCGAGATCGGGCCGCTCGCCGGCCAGCTCGACCTCGAGCTCCGCGCGCGCGAAGAGCCCGGCCGCGCTCTGATCGCCGAACTTCAGCGTCTGCCACTGGCGACCGCCTCCGCGCCGCAATCGAAGGCTGATCCCTTCTCTCGCGAGGGCGAGGTCGCGGCTGTCGAAGTAGACCGAATGGAGATGCTGAACCTCGGCGTCGGCGACGGCGGCCGCGCGCAAGAAGGGGTGCTCGAGCACGCGCTCGGCATCGCCGGGAGCGATCGACAGCTTCAGCTCGATCTCGTGGTGGGGGTCCATCGTGGAGCGTACCTACGCCCGCCAGCGTAGCGCCGTACCCGAAACGACCCCCTCGCGGACCGGGATTCACGGACTCGTCCCGAAATCGTCATACTCAGGGTTCACCGGCCGGTTACCGTCCATCGCTTGAGCGACGTCCAAAGGCCCCCATGAGCTCTCCATGAGCTCCCTTTAGAGAGGGTTACGACATCCCCGCGAGCTACCGCGACTACCTGAACCGGGAGCTCTCTCAGCTCGACTTCATCGCCCGCGTGATCTCGATCGCCGAGGACCGGTCGACCCCCCTGCTCGAGCGGGTCAAATTCCTGGCGATCTCGGGACAGATCCTCGATCACTTCTTCCAGGTGCGCGTCGGCGGCCTGAAAACCCAGATCGAAGCGCAGGTGTCGGCACTCTCTCCGGACGGGCTGGAGCCCCGCGAGCAGCTCGCCGCGGTGCGCCCGCGCGTCGTCGAGCTGATGCGACGCCAGAGCGATCTACTCGAGAAGGATCTGGTCCCGAAGCTCGCGGCGGCGGGCATCGTCATCCATACCTGGGAAGAGCTCGACCGCGCGACACGCGCGGAGCTGTCACACCGCTTCGACGAACAGATCTTCGCGGTCCTGACCCCGCTCGCGGTCGACCCCGCCCATCCGTTCCCGTACATCT
>JANNQH010000519.1:0-11814 GCA_031400655.1 Deltaproteobacteria bacterium
GCGGGCTCGGTGGCGCAGGTGCGCGAGTCGGCGGCGCAGCTCGCAGCGACGGCGAAGCGGCTCGGCGCCGTACTTCTGTTGATCGGTCACGTGACGAAGGACGGCCAGCTCGCGGGGCCGCGGGTGCTTGAGCATCTGGTCGACGTCGTGCTGACCTTCGAAGGAGATCGCGCCCACGCATTTCGGCTCTTGCGCGCGACGAAGAATCGCTTCGGTTCGACGCAGGAGATCGGCGTCTTCCAGATGGCTTCACAGGGCCTCGAGCCGGTCGCGAATCCGAGCGAGCTGTTTCTCGAGGAGCGCAGCACGCGGGCGCCGGGGAGCTGTGTCGTTCCGCTGCTCGAGGGCACCCGGCCGATGTTGGTCGAGCTGCAGGCGCTCGTCGCGCCCGCCCCGTACGGCACGCCGCGCCGCACGACCCTCGGTCTCGAGGACGCGCGCGTCGCACTCTTGCTCGCCGTGCTCGATCGGAGGAGCCCCGTCGATCTGCTTTCGCAGGATGTGTATGCGAAGGCGGCGGGGGGCGTGCGGGTCGCGGAGCCAGCGGCGGATCTGGCGATCGCGCTGGCGATCGCATCGAGTCGGCTCGAGCTCGCGCTTCCGCCCGATACGGCGGCGATGGGCGAGATCGGGCTCGGCGGCGAGCTGCGGCGTGTGTCCCGGATAGACGTGAGGGTGGCGGAGGCGGCTCGACTCGGCTTCCGGCGACTGCTCGTGCCGGCCGTGTGCGAACGCGAGTGGCGGGCACGGGATCATGCGGCGGGCGACGGCCAAAGAGATTCATGCGAACTCATTCCCATTGAGCAGATCGGCGAGGCGATCGAGTGGCTTCGGGACAACGGCGTGCGCGGTCGCAGCGTGCGCGAGCGAGGCCGCGAGGACACCTCCAGAACATTGGGCTGAACGGAGGTAAGCATCCGTATTTGAAGTGTTTTTGGAGATCTTTTTCTTTGACACCCCCAACCCGCGCGGCTAAGGTCGAACGATGGCAAGCCCCCCGCCGAGCGACGCAGGATCGACGTCTCCGCCGAGCCACGATCGCCAACATGTGTCGATCCATGTGTCGATCCATGAGACGATCCGAGAGACGATCGGAACTGCCTTTGCGCGGATCGCGCCGGACCTCGAGCGGGTCGAAGCTGCGCTGCGCGACACGCTCGACTCGAAGGCCGCGCTGATCCCGATTCTCGGGGAGCATCTGCTCTCCTCCGGTGGCAAGCGTTTGCGTCCGGCGCTCGTGCTGCTGGCGGCCGAGCTCTGCGGCTATGTCGGGCCGCGGCGGATCGAGCTCGCGGCAGCGCTCGAGCTTTTGCATACGGCGACGCTGGTCCACGACGACGTCGTCGATCTTTCGGAGCTACGGCGCGGGCGACCTTCGGCCAATGCGATCTGGGGCAATCGGCGGGCGGTGCTGGCTGGCGACTTTCTCTATGCGCGCGCGTCGTCGATCGTGGTCGAGGATGGCAATCTCGAGATCGTCGAGAGCTACGCCCGCACGATCCGCGTGATGGCCGAAGGCGAGCTCCTCCAGCTCGAGCACAGCTTCGACGTCGGCGTGAACGAAGCCCACTACTACGACGTGATCGAACGCAAGAGTGCGACGCTGCTCTCCAACTGCTGCGAGATCGGTTCGCTGCTCGGAGGCGCGACCCGCGGTGAGCGCAATCGCATCGCCGAGTACGGCCGCCAGCTCGGGCTCGCCTTCCAGCTGCGCGACGATTGTCTCGACTACGACGCGAAGGTTTCGGAGCTCGGCAAGCAGCCTTTCGCAGACCTGCGTGAAGGCAAGATCACGCTGCCTCTCATCCTGACGCTGAAGCGCTGCCAGGTCTCCGAGCGCGAGCACGTGGCGGGCGTCCTGAAGAACGCGGCCCGCCTGGCCGACGAGCACGGCGGTCTCGCGCCCCTCGAGGCCGCGGAGCTCGAGCTCGCGGCCGTAGTGGAGCTGGTCGAGCGCTACCACGGCGTCCGCGATACCGCGCGGCGTGCCCGTGACCATGTGACCAAGGCGCTCGAAGCCATCGCCCCTTTCCCCGATTCGCCTGCGCGCCGGGCGCTCGAGGCGGCGGCGGAATTTTCGGTCGGGCGCGATCGCTGACCGCTGAACACTCGATTGCGGGATGCGCCTGCCCTGGCGCGCCGGCGCTCTCCAGCACGGAGCCAGCCCGGACCCGCCTCTAGACTCTCGCTTCGCCCCGGGTCCCGGGGAGATTCGGATCATGACCAACCTGTTCGATTCGGCTTTGCCGACGCGGACTTCGACGCTGCGGAACGTGTTCGCATACGTCTTTCTCGGGCTCCTGCTGTGGGCGGGCGTCGCGACCGCCGATTCGGCGCCGGCCCGGGCGCCCCTCGACCTCAACCGCGCCACCGCGGAAGAGCTCGAGACGCTCCCGGGAATCGGTGCCGCCAAGGCGGCGGCGATTGTCGCCGCTCGCGATGCGCAGGGCGGCTTCACGTCCCTCGACGAGCTCGAAGCCGTGCGCGGAATCGGGCCGGCCCTGATGGCGAAGCTGCGGCCGCTGGTCGTGGTGGGTGGGGGCGCAGCCAAGGGCGCCGTGCCCAAGCCTCCTTTGCCGAGCGTGTCGAGCACGCCGAGCGCAACGAGGTAAGGCCGACGGTCTTGGGTCGCCGGGGCGCTTGCGGCCCCGGCGGCCATTTCCGGCGGCCCACCGCGGCGTCCAAGTCGGGCGGTCATCTCCAGCGGTAGTCACGCCGGATCGGCGCTCGCGGAGCAGACCGGGCATGATTGCGGCCATGCGGCCCTGGATCCCTGTCCCCGCTCCCACTCGCGCCCTGCCCGCCCTGGTTTTGCTCCTCGCGTTCTGCGCGTGGGCGGCAGTCGCTCGCGCTGGGCGTGACGAGGCGGTGCTGCCGCGACTCGTCTCGCTCAACCCCTCACTCACGGCGATCGTCGCTCGGCTCGAGGCGGGCGACGCGCTCGTCGGGATCGACGACTACTCGGCCAGGATCCTGCCTTCCCTCGCGGATCGGCCGCGGGTGGGCGGGCTCTTCGATCCGAATCTGGAGGCGATCCTCGCCTTGCGGCCCGATCACGTGCTGCTCGTGGCGGGCCTCGAGCAGGAAGCCCACGCCAAGGCGCTTCGCCGACTCGGGCTCGTCGTCGACGTGTTCGAGAACGAGCGCTTCGACCAGGTGCTCGCCAATATCGAGCGGCTCGGTCGGCTCGTCGGCCGCGAAGAAGCCGCGGCCGATCGGATCGAAGCAATTCGCGCGACGCGTGCCGCGGTCGAGCGGGCCACGCGCTCTCGAGCCCGGCCGAGGACATTGATCGTGCTCGATCGCTCTCCCCTGTACCTCGTCGGCGGCGAGACATTTCTCGACGAGCTGCTGCGTGCGGTGGGGGCGCAGAACCTGGGGGCCGAGGTCGCCCGTGGCTATCCGCGCGGATCGCTCGAGTGGCTGGTGGCGGCGGGGCCAGAGCTGCTGCTCGATCTCTCGCCGCAGGCCGAGG
Organism: Deltaproteobacteria bacterium; assembly: GCA_031400655.1. Lineage (GTDB taxonomy): Bacteria > Myxococcota_A > UBA9160 > UBA9160 > UBA4427 > UBA4427. The sequence continues at coordinate 3,476 of JANNQH010000519.1, forward strand.
AGAGCGACTCGGAGCATTCGACGAGTGTGCTCGCCTTCTGGGCGCGCTGGCCCAGTCTGCCCGCGGTGAAGTCGGGGCGCGTGCTTGCCCTCGATGCGACGCGCATCAGTCTGCCGGGGCCGGACCTCGATCGCGCGCTGCGAGAGCTCGCGGTCGCCGTGCACGGGGCGGACATCGACGAGGCGATCGAGCGCGAGCTCGCGCAGCGGGAGGCGCCTTGATCCGGCTCTCTCCCGGGCGGCTCGCCGCGGTGCTCGGCGTGCTTTCTGCCGGGCTCTTTGCCGTCGTACTCGTTGCGCTCGCGACCGGACCCGCGCCGATCGCGCTCGGTGACGTCTTCTACGCCCTCGTCTGGAACGAAGGATCGGCGGCGACCCGCGACATCGTCGTCGGCGTCCGGCTTCCGCGCATCGTGATCGGTCTGCTCGTCGGCGCGGCGCTCGCGACCGCCGGGGCGGTCTTCCAGGCGTTGCTCCGCAATCCGCTCGCGGATCCGTACGTGCTCGGCGTCTCGGGTGGGGCGGCGCTGGCGGGGATCGCGGTGCTCGCGCTGACCGGTGTCGTCGCGCTGCCGACGCAGTCGGTCCCGGTGGCGGCCTTCTTCGGCGGTATCGTGACCACGGGCCTTCTCTACTGGGTCTCGGGCGGGCGGGGCGGCAGCGGGCCGACTGGTCTGCTGCTCACCGGCGTCGTGTTCAACGCCGTGGCGTCGGCGGGGATCGTCTTCCTCGCGTCGGTCGCCGGCTTCTTCGAGGGCTCGCGGATCTTTCTCTGGCTGATCGGCCAGCTCTCGGCGGTCGAGATCGATGCGGTGGGTCTCGTCGCCGCGAGCGTCGCGATCGGCGTCACGGTCGCCTGCGTGTTGGCGCGCAGCTTGAATCTGCTGGCGCTAGGCGACGAGAGCGCGTCGCAGCTTGGTGTCCCGGTCGAGCTGCATCGGCGGATCTTGCTGCTGGCGACGTCGTTGATGGTCGGTGCCGCAGTCTCGGTCTCCGGGCTGATCGGGTTCGTCGGGCTAATCGTGCCCCATGCGCTGCGGCTCGTGATCGGCAGCGATCACCGCCTGCTGGTGCCCGCGACGGCAATCACGGGCGCCGGTTTTCTCGTCCTCTCGGACACTCTCGCGCGCAGTGTCGTCGACGGGCGTGAGCTTCCGGTGGGCGCGGTGACGGCGCTGCTCGGCGGGCCGCTCTTCATCCTGCTGCTCCGGCGCAGCCAGGCCCGGAGCCGATTGCCGTGATCGCGGGCGTCCAGCTTCGCTTCGAGGGGGTCACGGCCGCGCGCGGTGGCCGGCAGCTGCTTCACGGGATCGACTTCGAGGTCCGGCCGGGCGAGATCGTCGGCCTCGCCGGCCGCAATGGCGTCGGCAAGACGACGCTGCTCCAGCTCGCGACAGGATCCCTCGCACCGGCGGCGGGCCGCGTGCTGCTCGACGACCAACCCGTCCGCTCGCTCGGACGGCGCGCCGTTGCCCGGCGGATCGCACTCGTACCCCAGGATCTCCACGTCCCCTTCCCGTTCCGGGCCGGTGAGCTCGTCTTGATGGGACGCGCACCGCACCAACCACTCGTAGGCCTCGACGGGGCAGCCGACGTGGCGCGGACGACCGAGGCGCTCGCGCGCCTTGGCATCGAGGACCTCGCCGACCGCAGCGTCGAAACGCTCTCCGGCGGCGAGCGCCAGCTCGTCCTGTTTGCGCGTGCCCTCGTCCAGGACCCGGCGCTGCTGCTGCTCGACGAGCCGACCGCCTTCCTCGATCTGAAGCACCGCCTCGAGGTGCTCCGCGAGGTCCGGCGCTTCGTCGCCAGCGGCCGCGGGGCGCTCGTCGTGTCCCACGACCTCACCCTCGCGGCGCGGGCATGTGATCGGCTCGTCCTGCTCGGCGAGGGCGAGGTCGTGGCGGTCGGTCGGCCCGAGGCGGTGTTGACGGCCGGCAACTTGAAGCGGGCGTTTGCGATCGATGCGCAAGTTGGACCCGGCCCCGATGGCCGGTTGGTCGTCCTGCCGATGCTCGGGCCCAGCGACGGTGAGTCGCGATAGGCAGTGCCTGCTAACGTGGACCGCCCGATGGCCCCCGGCGGGCGCCATCGAGTGAGGAGTTTGACTGCGATGGCGCAGGTCCGGATCGAACGCGTCCTGGCCCGGGAGATTCTCGACTCCCGCGGCAATCCCACGATCGAGGTCGATGTCACCACCAGCGCAGGCCAGCGCGGTCGCGCGGCCGTTCCCTCCGGCGCGTCGACGGGCGCGCGCGAGGCGCTCGAGCTGCGCGATGGGGACAAGAGCCGCTATCTCGGCAAAGGCGTGAAGAAGGCCGTCGATTTCGTGAACGGCGAGATCGCCCGGGCGGTGGTCGGAAAGCCGCTTGCGGGGCTCGCCGAGCAGGCGGCTCTCGACGAGCTCTTGATCGGACTCGACGGGACGGCGACGAAGTCCCGGCTCGGTGCGAATGCGGTGCTCGGGGTTTCACTGGCGGCGGCCCACGCGGCTGCGGCGTCGGCCGGCATTCCGCTCTATCGCTTCATCGGCGGCGAGGCGGCGGCGCTGCTGCCGGCGCCGATGATGAACGTGTTGAACGGCGGTGCCCACGCCGACAACAACGTCGACGTGCAGGAATTCATGCTCTATCCGCTCGGCGCCCCGACGTTCGCCGAGGCGCTGCGCTGGGGCGCCGAAGTGTTTCATACACTGAAGAGCGTGCTGCGCGAGAAGAGCTATTCGACGGCTGTCGGTGATGAGGGCGGCTTCGCACCGAACCTGAAAAGCAACGTCGAGGCCCTCGACCTGATTCTCGAGGCGATCGAGCGCGCGGGCTACAAGGCCGGCAAGGACATCTCCATCGCCCTCGATCCGGCGTCGAGCGAGTTCTACTCGAACGGCGAATACCATCTCGCCGGTGAGGGGCGGAAGCTCGATTCGAAGGGCATGGTCGAGTTCTGGGCGGATTGGGTCGCTCGCTATCCGATCGTGTCGATCGAGGACGGGCTCGCCGAGGACGATTGGGCCGGCTGGAAGCTCATGACCGAGAAGCTCGGGAACGGCTGTCAGCTCGTCGGTGACGATCTGTTCGTGACGAATCCCGCGATCCTGAAGCGGGGGATCGACGAGCAGACCGCCAACGCGATCCTGATCAAGCTGAACCAGATCGGGACGCTCAGCGAGACCCTCGAAGCGATCCGAATGGCGAACGCGGCGGGCTTCGGATCGGTCAGCTCGCATCGCTCGGGGGAGACCGAGGACACGACGATCGCGGATCTCGCGGTCGGTGCTTCGACGGGGCAGATCAAGACGGGATCGCTATGTCGCACGGATCGCATCTGCAAGTACAACCAGCTGCTGCGGATCGAGGCGGAGCTGGGCTCTCGCGCACGTTATGCAGGCAGCTCGCGGCTCTCGGGGCAGCGAAAGTGAACGTGCGCCAGGCGCTCGTGCCGGGCGCTCTCGTGGCTCTGCTCTCGCTCGCCTCGCTCGAGGCGCTTGCCTTCGTCCCGAAGCCGGAGCGGGCGCTCGCGGCCGTTGCCCAGGCGAACCTGACCTCGGGGCGGACCCAGGCGATCCAGCTCGATCTCGTGATGCGGGTCGGCGATCGAGACGCGATCGCGACGGGACAGCTCGTGAGTCATCCGAGCGGACTCGCCCGGCTCGAGCTGCGGGGCAACGGTGGCCGCGTCGATCGCTACCTGTTGTCGGGGCCCGAGCTGCTGGCGGCCAAGGACGGTGAGGCCCTCGAGCACCCGCAACCGATGCTGCAGCCCATCTTCCTGCTGCAACCCTCGTCGCAGGAGACCCTGCGCGTGGCGCTCGAGAGCTTCGGCGTCGACAGTCGCTGGATCGGAGTCGCGCCCTGCGGTGATCTCGATTGTTATGTGTTCGGCGATCCCGAGCTGGCGGCTCCAGAGGTCCACACGCTGCCCGGCGCTGGCGCCGACGGGGGGCCTGCGATGGCCCCATCGACCGACCTGACGGCCGGGCGAGCGGAGGCCGGGAGCGGTGGGGTACTCGAGATCGCACCGGCGCGCGCGTCCCGGGGAGCGGTCGCGCGACTGTGGGTCGACAGCGAGACGCTCCAGATCCAACGCATCGATCGCGAGAGCGGCGAATCGCTCTACCTGGGGCCCCTCGTCCGCTTCGAGCGGCTGATGGTGCCGGCCTGGCTCGAGGTTCAGGAGCCGGGTCAGCCGCTGATCCATTTCGATGTGAAGCGGGCCGTCCGCGTCAATGCGAATCCCCAGGCCTTCAATCCAAGCTGGCTCTATTCGCCCGTCGAGCCCGCGGACCCGTCGACCTCGGCCGCGCCCGTCCCGGCGCTGGCGTCCCCGTCGAGTCCCTGATTCCCGGCTTTTCTCGGGCTGAAGGCTTTTCATGGGCTGAAGGCTCAGCGGAAAACCCGACGAAATCCGAGAAAACACTCAGGCCGATCGGCAGAATGCCCGATGGATGCCGCAAGTCGTGTGCAGGTCGTGGGCAAGCCCACCGGCCTGCCCGACCCGCATAAGCCGCCGGCCCGACCGGGTCGGTCGCCCCTCGAATGACGGGCGCGGAGGCTGCGGGTCGAGGGGGAGTGGGATCAGCATGGCCAGCCGGCAGACACTGAGCGTCCTCGTCGTCGATCGGGAAATGGAAGCCCAGCAGGCACTGAAGGAGATCCTCTCCGGCCAGGGCTACGGGGTCGTCTGCCTGTCGGATCCGCTGCGGGCCCCGGAAGAGCTGCGAGCGAACCGCTTCCAGCTCGTCATCCTCGATGTCTCGCCGGGAACGGGGGGCGGCGAGGCACTGGCCGCGATCCGCGCCTTCGATCGCGATGTCTGCGTGATCGCGACGAGCGGCGTCGCGTCCGTCGAGCTCGCGGTCGCGACGATGAAGTACCAGGCCTTCCACTATCTCCAGAAGCCGATCGAGGCCGACGAGGTGCTCGCCGTCGTGCGGGAAGCGATCCGCGATCGCGGCCTCGTCGTCGACCTCGAGACGCGCCTGAATAGCGAGATCGGGGGACGCATCCGCGGGCGCCGCCACGAGGCGGCCCTGACCCTGAAGCAGCTCGCCAATCGAACCGGGCTCTCCGTCAGCCTGATCTCCCAGATCGAGCTCGGCAAGAGCGCGGCGTCGATGTCGACGATGTACAAGCTGGCTGCTGCCCTCGGCGTCAAGCTGACGTACTTCTTCGAGACGCTGTAGCGCGCGCTCTGGCGGTCCGAGAGGCGGCCGAGCCGGCCGTCGATCGGGGCGCGGCCGCTCCCGAACGCGCCGCTCATGCCGCTATGATGTTTCGCGCGCGTGGCCGCATGAATGGCCGCGTGCGCGGAGGGCAGAGCGATTCGCAGCGTCGAGCAAGCCAGACCCAAGCCCGGCCTGTCGGTGCCGGTGCTCACGATTCTCGACGACGAGGGATCGCTCGTCGAAGCGGATCAGCGCGCGCTCGTCCGGCACGTGGTCCAGGAAGGGGCCGGCGCTGACATCATCTTCTCCGCCGGCACGACGGGCGAGTGGGACAAGATCGACAACGACACGCGCCAGGCGGTAATCCGCGTCTGTGCCGAAGAGGTCGCGAAGCTGAATCGCCAGCTGACCGCGATGGATGCCGACGGCGTCGAGCACTGGGCCGGAGTCACGGCGCCCACCGCGGAGGAGACTCTCGCGAACCTCGAGTTCGCCCTCGAATGTGGCGCCGACGCGGCGGTGATCGCGCCGCTCTCGATCCAGGGCGTCCACGATCCGGTCCGTTTCCTGTTGCGCGACGTCGCGGATCTGCTCGATTCACGCGCCCGCCACATCCCGGTCTACCTCTACGACAACGCCGACATCGCCGTCGATCCGAAGGTCCCGCACATCCGCACGAAGCAGGTGAAGGCGATGAGCCGCCTCGATTTCGTACGCGGCATCAAGGTCTCGGCGTCGGACAAGGTGTTAGGCAACTACACGCGCGCGGCCTCGAGCTTCAAGGATCGCGGCGAGTTCGGGATCTACATCGGGAACGCGAAGCTCATCTTCGACATCTTCCGTCCCTACCGCCCCGGGATCTTCGGCGTGATCCACGAGCACTGGGACCGTTGGCGCCGCTCGGGCGGCCTGCCTGTCGGCGTCGTCTCCGGACCCGCCAACGCGATGCCGCGGGAATGGGCCTGGGCCTGGCAGGTCTGTCGCGCGGGCGACGAGGAGCGGATGGACCGCGCGCAGCGCGTCGTCGACGCCTTCCGCGACTGTACGACGCTCTCCTCGGGCAAGCGCCCCACCCTCGCCTGCCTTAAACGCGCGCTCGTCCATGACGGCGTCATCTCGAGTGGTTGCGTCGCGCCGGGAACGCCCACAATTCCGAATGACGAAATCGCGCGCTTCGACGCGGCCTACGAATCGGTCCAGGCGCTGGCGACCCGCGAGATCGGCGAGCCCTGGGTCACCCGCGTCGCACGGAGGTCCGCATGAGCGCCGCCCGCGATCTCGAGCTCGTCGGCATCGGCAGCATGGTGATCGACCGCATGCACCGCACGCGCCGCGTGCTCGCCGCCAACGAGAAGGGGCTGCTCGAGTCGGAGCCCGGCGCCGGACCGGTCAAGACCTGTATCGGCGGCTTGATGCTGAACCAGCTCGGCTGGGCCGCGCTCTTCGATGTGCCGGTCGGGATTTTCGGCCGCCAGGCCGACGACGAGGCGGGCCGCCAGCTTCGCGGTGCGATGGCGCGCCACGGGATCGCGACGAATCTCGACCTGACGGGCAGTGCGAGCTCGATCGCCGAGATCTTCGTCGACGCCGAGGGCGAGCGTGTGATCTACATGGCGGCCGGTGCCACCGCCGAGACGCGGCCCGAGCATCTCCGCCGGGATCACGCCGAGTTCATCGCCCGCGCGCGAAGACTCACGACCGAGGTCTCCCAGCTGCCCCTCGATACGACGCTCGCCGCCCTCGAGCTGGCGCATTCTGCAGGCCTCGAGACGGTCGTCGATCTCGACGTGCTGCCGAGCGATGCGGTCGCGACCCTGGGCAGCCGCAAGACGCTCGACGCGGTGCTCCGGGAGGCGGATCTCCTGAAGCCGACGGCGGCGGCGGCGCGGGAGCTCTTTCCGGAGGCGAAGGATCTCGCCGAGCTCGCCCGTCGCATGCGCGAGCTCTATGGAATTCCGCGCGTCGTGATCACCGACGGCGCGAACGGATCGCTCGTCTCGGACGAGCGGGGGGAGCGCCGCGTGACCGCGTATCGCGTGAAGCGCGCCGTTGATTCGACGGGGGCGGGAGACGCGTTCCTCGGGGGCTACCTCGCGGGCGAGGCGCTCGGGCTCGGGCCGCTCAATGCCGCGCGTCTCGGGAACGCGTGTGGGGCGGCGTGTGTCGAGCGGGTCGGGGCGTTTCCGGACGAGCCGGCGAGTCTGCGCGCACGGATCTTCGCGCTCTACGACGGGGCGAAGCCGAAGGATCGGCGCTGGGCGGCGCTCGTCGCGCGGGCTTCGAGCAAGCGCTCCGCGACCCGCGCGGCCGTGGGTGAGAACGCGCGCGCAGGCCGCCGCGTGCTCGAGGTGGCGGCGCGGGAGCTGGCGAGCCTGGCAGCGCGACACGACGGCGCGTCGCTGCTCGCGGCGGCGGAGCTGATCGAGACGGCCGAGGCGGCGGGCGGTCGTGTGCACGTGACGGGCGTCGGGAAGCCCGAGCACGTGGCACGTTATGCGGCGAGCCTGCTCGCCTCGACGGGGACTCCGGCCACGTTCCTGCACGCGACCGAGACGCTCCACGGGAGCCTCGGGCAGGTCGTGCCCGGCGACGTCGTGATCGCGATCAGCAACAGTGGGACGACCTCGGAATGTCTGCTCGCGGCGCGGGCGGTGCGGGACTACGGGGGACGGCTCATCGCTGTGACGGGCGGGCTCGCATCGCCGCTGGCGGCGCTCTGCGATGTCACCCTCGACGCGGGTGTAAAAGAAGAGGGAGGTCCCCTGGGGCTTGCGCCTCGGGCCAGCGTGGCAGCGGAGATCCTCGTGCTGGCAGCCCTCGGGGCAATCCTCCAGGAGCGCCGCGGTCTCGATCGCAAGGGCTACGCCGCCCGGCATCCGGCGGGCGCCCTCGGCAAGCAGGCACGGGGCCACTAGTCCGCGGGAATCACTCAGGCGGAGATCGGGCGGACCGATGAGCCGGGTAACGGTGTTAATCACCTACGCCCGAGCGGGCGCGGCGGTCCACCACGGGGACGCGTCCCTCTGCCCGGAGAGCCCTCGCCATGGCCGCCCAGCTCGCTTCTGGTCCCGCGCTCGAACCCGCTCGCGACCCGATCGCTCCGGACCTCGAGCGCGTCCTCACCTCCTACGACACGTGTTATGTCTGGCGCTACGGATCCCCATCGTCGAGCCTGCGCGAGC
>JANNQH010000520.1:0-2017 GCA_031400655.1 Deltaproteobacteria bacterium
CGCGACTCGCCCGGGGTCAGTCGGTGTCGGGCATCGCGAGCGTCGCGAGCTTCTTCGTGTCGCGCATCGACGCGAGCGTCGCGCAGCACGTCGAGAAGGCGTTCGCCGCCTCGCCCTCGGAGGCGCAGAAGAAGCGCCTCCAGGCCCTCAACGCGAAGGTCGCGATCGCCAACGCAAAGGTCGCCTACGCCCGCTTCCTCGAAGCCCTCGCCGGCGCGCGCTGGCAAAAGCTCGCAGCGGCGGGTGCGGATCCGCAGCGTGTGCTCTGGGCGAGTACCGGCACCAAGGATCCCGCGCTGCCGAAGACCCTCTACGTCGACGAGCTGATCGGGCGGCATACGGTGAACACGCTGCCGGATGCGACGCTCGCCGCCTTCCGGATCGAAGGCAAGGTCCGCGACGCCCTCGGCAGCGACCCGAAGCGCCTCGACCGCGAAGCGGACAGCGTCCTCTCGGAGCTCGCCGACCTCGGCATCTCCCTCGACTCCATTACCGACGAGCTCCTGAAAAAGGGCTGCGAGCTCTTCAGCGACGCCTTCGACGCGCTGCTCCAGTCGGTCGAGACGAAGCGCCAGCAGGTGTTGGGCGGGCGGAAGGGCTAGATGCGCGTCGAGCTCGGCGAGCACGCGCCCGCGCTCGCAGCGCTGCTCCGTCGCTGGGAGCGCGAGTCCCGATTGCTTCGGCTATTCGAACGCGATGCCGCGATCTTCTCGAATGCCGACGAGGCGCGCTGGCTCGGATGGCTCGATCTGCCTTCGGCGCCAGCGGAGCAAGTGATCGGCGATCGCGCGCTGCGCGAGGCGATCGCTGCCCATCCTGCGTCGACGGCGGTCGTCCTCGGAATGGGCGGCTCGTCGCTCTGGCCCGACGTGCTCGGGCGGACCTGGAACGATCGGCCCGCCTCGGCCGGCCGCCGGCGCCCGCTCCATGTCCTCGACACGACCGTCCCCGACGCCGTCGAGTCCTTCCTCGACCGCATCGCCCCCGAAGACTCGCTCTTCTTCGTCTCCTCGAAGTCAGGCTCGACGATCGAGCCCAACGCCCTCTTCGAGCTGATCCATGCGCAGCTGGCCGCCCGCGTCGGCACCGAAGCCGCCGGCCGCCATTTCGTCGCGATCACCGATCCCGGAAGCGCGCTCGAAGCCCGCGCCCGCAAGTCGGGCTTCCTCGGCACCGCCCTCGGCCGGCCCGACGTCGGTGGCCGCTTCTCAGCCCTCTCGCCCTTCGGCATGCTGCCCGCCCTCGCGATGGGCCTCGAGCCGGAGCGGCTCCTCGAGCGGGCGCGGAAGATGGCGCCGGCCTGCGGCCCGAGCATGGCGAGCGACCAGAATCCCGGCCTGCGACTCGGTCTCGCCCTCGGCGCCCTCGCGGAAGCGGGCCGCGACAAGCTCACGCTTTCGCTCTCGCCGGCGATCGCGAGCTTCGGCGGCTGGATCGAGCAGCTCGTCGCCGAATCGACCGGCAAATCCGGAAAGGGACTTCTGCCGATCACCGGTGAAGGCCTCGGCGATCCGTCGCGTTATGCGAACGACCGCATCTTCGTCGACCTCTCGCTCGCCGGCGATGCGACGAGCGCCGCGCGTCAGACCCGCCTCGAAGCCCTCGCGCGTGCCGGTCATCCGACGATCCGGATGGAGCTCGCCGATGCCTTCGAGCTCGGCGGCGCGGTCTTCCAGTGGGAGCTCGCGACCGCCGTCGTCGGATCCGTGCTGGGCGTCAACCCCTTCGACCAGCCCGACGTCGAGGCCGCGAAGCAGGCGACCCGCGAGCTGATGGCGGCCTCGGATCGCATGGGCAGTGGCCCACAGACCCGCGCCGATCTCGAGTCCGGCAGCATCCGGATCTTCGCCGGGACATCCCTCGCCGCCGCGGCCCGCGACGCCAAGGGCAATCCGACGCAGCTGCTGAAATTCGTCGCCGCCTCGCTCCAGCCGGGGGACGCGTTCCTGCTCAACGCGTTTCTCGCGGAGACGCCGGAGATCCGCGAGAAGCTCGAGGGGATTCGTCGCGTGGTCGG
>JANNQH010000521.1:0-4385 GCA_031400655.1 Deltaproteobacteria bacterium
GGTCACGTTCGCCCCTCGCCGCACCGCGACCCGCGCATCCAACCCGCGCCCCACGCCGGCGAAGAGGACCCGATCGCCGACTTTGATCCCGTCGAGCTGAGCCAACTTCGAGCGCCCGATGCGACCCAGCGAGTAGAGCGCCGCCAGCTCGTCGTAGAGCCAGGCGACCGACTCGTAGGGATACGCATCGAAGCGCATGCGCCGCGTTCCGACGGGGCGTGCTCCGCCTTCAGGAGGTCCTGACACCGCCTCGGGCGCGGCGTCGCTCAAGTGCCCGGAGTCGATCCCGGCGGCCGCGTCCCCGGCCCGATCGGCGGAACCCCGACCTGCGGCGTCGAGGGAGAGGGATTGCGGCAGCCCGAGCCGGGCGTGTCACAGGGGCGCAGCAGCGAGCCGCGCGAGGTCGAATAGGGCCGGGCCGTCGTAGACGGATCGATCGGCGCGGCGACCGGCGGTGCGAATCGCTCGACGACGCGTCCGGCCGGTCCAGCGCCCGCCTCGTGGCCAGGCCCGCTCACCGCAAAGGCGCGATCGAAGGCCGACCCCGCCGAGACGGTCGACGCGGCGTTCGCCGCCGGTCCGCCCGACACCGCCGGCGACTTGTCTGCGGCATCCGCAGACCTGTCTTCCGCGATCACGGCCGTCGTCATCAGCTGCGCGGTCAGGATCAGCACGCCCCCGAGATAAAGCGCTCGTCGTCTCATCGCATCCATCCTCCGTCCCGTTTGGCGTCTCTGCTTCGAGCGGGTCCAGGCCTGCGGCCTTCGCCCTCGAACCATGATCCTCAATTGAGCCTCAATCGAAGCGCACGTTCACATAGGCCCCGACGATGTTTCGGGTGTAATCGTAGACGCGGCGGTTGCTCTCGTTGTCGAGATACGACCAGCGCGCGCTGATGGAGAGATTCTCGGTCAGGTCCTTCTCGAGCTCCGCCGTGAAGTTGACTTCGTGCTCTTGGCGATCCTGGCTCGAGAGGGAATACGGAACGTTGTCCACTTCCTGATCCGGAAAGGTCGAAGGATTGGCGAAGTCGCGGTACTCGTAGCTCACCCGCGTCGCGAGACGGATGTCGAGCGGGAACTCGAATTCCAGCGCTCCGCTCAGGATGTGGCTCATGTACTTCCACTCGCTGCCGTCCGACACGTAGTAGCGATAGCGATAGCCGCCGCCGAGGCGAACTTCCTCGAAGACGGCGTTCACGGCTTCGGGGATCGGAACCAGATAGCGGTGCTCTAGGGCACCGCCGACGCCGATGCCATCTCGATCGCGGGCGCGGCCTTCGTCGAGGCCGGCCGGACCGCAGCCGCCCGTGGTGGTGGCCGGCGTACAGACGCCGCCAACGTTCTCGCTCACGAGATCCCTGGTCGGAAACCGCAGATCATTCCAGAGCAGATCCGCCACCAGCACCGACGTTCCGGCCTCCTCCCACGTATGCGAGAGCGCCGCCTCGGCGAGCTGGGTCCGTAGGAAGGAGTCGTTGTCGACCCAGGCGGCCCCGAACTCGTAGCGGAGCTGGCCCGTCGTCTGGGGATCGAAGCGATTCACGATATAGCCGCCGACGCGCGGATACTGGGTGTCGAATTCGCCGAGGTCGACGTGGGCGTTACCCGAATAGCCGGCCGTGATGCCAGCACCGACAGAGCCCGCGTCCAGGAGCTGGACGCCGCCGTCGATCGTCCAGACGCCCCGCCAATCCTTCTCTCCGGCGTCGGAGGGCGAGTCCGGCGACGCGAATTGGGTCACCCCGCCGCGCAGGATCACGTTGTCGTCGTACTCGACGCCGACGCTGCCGCGCACGAAGTACGGGAACGGGTCCGTCGTCCCGAGCAGCTCCCGGGCCTGGCGACCCCAGGGCCCGTCGACGCCGTCGATGTCGATCACGCGCTGGAATGCCGCGCGAGCGTTGTCGCGCCGCGAAGCCCCCTGCCAGGCGAGCCCTGCATAATACGAGGCGACCGGCTCGGTCAGGGCCGGCGAAAGCAGTGCGGCGGCTTCGAGATCCGGCGCTGCGCGTTCGTTGTCGCCGCTGCGGAGCGCGATCAAGCCGCGATAGAGCGAGAGCTCGGCGGGCTCGGAGGTCAGCCCTTCGGCTGCGACCAGCGCGGCGGAAGCCTCGGCATAGCGTTCGAGATGGTAGAGCGCGACGCCGCGATAGAGCTCGACGTCGCCCACCTGGGAAGCGGTCAGGTCGCGCGCACCCCGGGCCCGGTCGAGGCTCGCGAGCGCCTCGGGATAGCGCGCGGTCCGGATCAGGCAGAGCCCGCCGAGAAGCCGCGCGCGATTCTGCAATCCCTCCATCGGCGCGAGCCGCTCCACAGCCTGCTCACAGCGCCCCGCATCGACGTCGGCCTTCGCCGCCGCCAACGCTTCCTCGACCGGATCGGCCGCAGCCGGTCCCGCAAATACACCTGCCAGCATGAACACACACGCCCCGATGGCCGAGGCCCCCCATCCTCTCCGCACAGATCCCCCCAGATCTTTCCGTCACCCCGCTCTCCCGACGCGCCCATCACGCGCAAGCAGAATCGGTCCGGGCGAAGCCGCCTTCAGGCAGTCCGCCGCTCCGGTGCTAGTCGCTCGACCGGCCGCGCCACCCCCTGCGCTCTCCATAAGAAGCGAGACCCGCGAGACCGAGCCCGAGCAGGATCGCCGCCCCCGGCTCCGGCACCACGAGCGGCAGCGCGTTGGCGGTGAACGTCGGGTAGGTGTTGTCCTTGAGGCTCGTCAACACGTCATAGCGGAAGGTCAGCGTGGTGCCATCCTCGACGGTCCAGCCGATGTAATCGTAGATCGAGGTCGGCGCGTCGTAGAGGTCGCGAACGCGCACGAAGGGCGTGAACCCGCCGTTCCAGACGAAGCCCGGCACCGCCGAGGTATTCAGACCCGCCGGCACGGCCGGGTTCAGCTCGATCACCACGTCGCTCGGCGTATAACCAAGGCCCCCGACGAGGCTCGTCAGCATCAGCGTAAACGAGCCGTCGAGCGATTCGTTCAGGACGTTGAGCGTGAGCGAGACGAGCACCGAGAATGGTCCGGTCAGCGCAGGATTCGCAGCCTGACAGGCGCTGCTGCCCGGCGCGAGGACGCAGATCTGCGTCGAGCCCGTGAATTCGACATCGAGGTTCGCAAACGCGCCCGACTCGCCCGCCGCGAGCAGATTCGGGTCAGCGCTCGAGCCCACCGGCAGCCCAGCGAGGCCCGCCGGATTGAATCCCCAGCCACCCGAAGCGAAGCTCGCCTGGGTCGCGAACGCCGGAGCCGCCAGGGCGAGCCCCAGGGCGAGCGCGAAGCCCGCAAGACCGATCCTCAATCCGACCCGCTGGTCCATCATCCCGTCCATCCGCCGCTCTGCACTCACTTCTGCATGTCCTCCGCGTGTCTCTTGCATCTCGGCTGCATCTCTTCCGCACTCGAGCGAAATCGTCTCCGGTCTTCCCCGGAGAGCCAGCGATCCGCAGGGAGCGGATCAGGGAGATGTGGTGGATAGGCAGAGAATGTGGCAGTCGCCGGACGGGAATCGGGGAGTTGACCCCATACCCGGACCCGGTGGGTCCGGCGGCGGCGCCCGGGCGGTGAGCGTTAGGTGGCGGAGCGCTCGATCCGGAAGAAGACGGGCGGCAGGGCGACCGTCCCGAGCCGCCCGGCACGCCGGAGCGTGCGGACGAGGACCGACGGCAGGTCGGCTTCGTCGAAAGGCGCCCGCATCAGGCCGCGCTCGGCGCCGGCCTCCAGGGCGGCGGCGCGGACGGGGCTCAGGGACTCGGTGCCCGTGAGGACGACGACGGGCAGGCGCGACGCGAGCTCGCTTGCCAGGTCGACCAACGCGCTGCGGCGAACGCCGGCGAGTGCGCCGTCGAGCAGCAGGAGGTCGAAGGCCAGGCCGCGGATCTGGGCCGCGGCGCGGGTCAGGTCGCCCTCGAGCATGACGTCGAAATCGCAATACGAGAACTTGGCGAGGCATTCGCGGATCTCGCTGCTGACCTCGGCGCGGTCTGCCACGAACAGGACGCGCACTCGCGACTCCTCGAGGAATGCGACCCGCGACGGGCGCGACTCGCTCGAGAATTCCGATCCGCTGCTCATGACTGCTCCTGGGGTGAGGCGAGGCGCTCGTGTCGGTGGGTGACCGCGCGCACGCAATCAGTCGGAGCCTTTCGGCCTTTGCTTGAGCGTTCGGAGGCAGCCTTTCTCAGCGCGAGTACACTGGCCGTCGATGGTGATCCACGCTCCCGAAATTGCAGCGACCGACCGGGTCCGAAGCGGGCCGAAGCCCGTGCTGGAGCTGTGCGAGCGCCTCGAATGCGCGGGCATTGCCGCCTATGTGCAGGGCGAGGCGCTGCTCGACATGTGGCTCGGGACGCAGCGCGAGCGGGCGCCGAGCCGGG
>JANNQH010000522.1:0-8934 GCA_031400655.1 Deltaproteobacteria bacterium
CTGCTGCGGGTGCTCGCGTTCCTTCGGCGCGGTCGCCGTGCAGGACGGGATAAAAAGATGGAGCTACCCGGGGGGTTCATGCTTCGACGCATTGCGGATCATTTCGAGCTCTCGACTGCGGCGCCGACCGGCGTCGGAGACGAGCAGGTCGCAGCTGAATCCCGGTGCTAGGGTCCCTCGCAAGGGCAAGAAAAAAACAGAATCGATGAGCGAACCGGCGGGGGGCCGGGACGGGTTATCGATTGCAGATCGTCGCCGTGTGCCCGGGTTTCGAACCAGTTCCGGCGGGCGAGGGTCAGAGATCGGGGAAGGCAGCATCGAGGACGCCGATTCGGGCGTCGATCCCAGATTTTTACGCGCCCATGAGCTCCCGCAGGTCGGGGGCAGCTGGTCCGGCGGGACGCCCTTTGTGGCCGTCTCCGGAGCATGCGATCGGAGCATCGATTGAATCAGCAGTTCTACAAGAATCTTGCCCTCTGGGTCGTGATCCTCGTCGTCATGCTCCTGCTCTTTACGACCCTCAAGCAGAATGAGGCGGCTCCGGACAAGCTCGCCTTCAGCGACTTCATGGAGAGCGTCGCGCGCAGCGAGATCGAGGCGGTCACGATCGAAGAGGGCCACATCGACGGCAAGCTCGTCGATGGCCGCAAGTTCACGAGCTACGCCCCGCCCACCGTCATCACCAGTGATTTCCTCGCCGAGCTGAAGCGCCTGGGCATCCGGACGGACGTCAAGCCCCCGGACGAGGGCAGCTTCTGGCGCCAGACGCTCGTGATGTGGTTCCCGCTCGTGCTGCTCGTCGGGCTCTGGATCTTCTTCATCCGCCAGATGCAGGGCGGCGGCGGCAAGGCGATGAGCTTTGGCAAGTCGAAGGCGCGCCTGCTCACCGAGAACTCGCAGGCCGTCACCTTCAAGGACGTCGCCGGCATCGAGGAGTCGAAGACCGAGCTCGAGGAGATCATCGAGTTCCTACGCGAGCCTAAGAAGTTCACGCGCCTGGGCGGCCGGATTCCGAAGGGTGTGCTCTTGGTTGGCCCACCCGGAACGGGCAAGACGCTGCTCGCCCGCGCCGTCGCCGGCGAGGCCGGTGTTCCGTTCTTCTCGATCTCGGGCAGCGATTTCGTCGAGATGTTCGTCGGCGTCGGCGCCTCGCGCGTGCGAGATCTGTTCTTGCAGGGCAAGAAGCAGGCGCCGTGCATCATCTTCATCGACGAGATCGACGCCGTCGGCCGCCACCGCGGCGCCGGCATGGGCGGTGGGCACGACGAGCGCGAGCAGACGCTGAACCAGCTGCTGGTCGAGATGGACGGCTTCGAGAGCAACGAGGGCGTGATCTTGATCGCGGCCACGAACCGGCCCGACGTACTCGATCCGGCGCTGCTGCGGCCCGGGCGTTTCGATCGCCGAGTGGTCGTGCCGCGCCCGGACCTGAAGGGCCGGCTCGAGATCCTGAAGATCCACACCCGCCGCGTGCCGCTCGCCGACGACGTCGACCTCGAGGTCCAGGCGCGCGGGACTCCGGGCATGGTCGGCGCCGACCTTCAGAATCTCGTGAACGAGGCCGCGTTGCTGGCAGCCCGCCGCAATGCGGCCCGCGTCGGCCACGAGGATTTCGAGAACGCGAAGGACAAGGTGCTGATGGGCGCCGAGCGGCGCAGCATGATCATGTCCGACGAGGACAAGCGGATCACCGCCTTCCACGAGGCGGGCCATGCGCTGGTCGCCCTGCTGACACCGGGGGACTCCGACCCGGTCCACAAGGTCACGATCATTCCGCGCGGCATGGCGCTGGGCCTCACGCAGACGCTCCCCGAAGCGGATCGCCTGAACTACACCGAGCGCCAGATCCACGCCGTGATCCGCTATGCGATGGGCGGCCGTGCGGCGGAGGAGATCGTCTTCGATCACTTCTCGACCGGGGCCTCCAACGATATCCAGCAGGCGACGGGTTGGGCGCGGCGGATGGTCACCGAGTACGGCATGAGCCGCGGGCTCGGGCCGGTCTCCTACGCGGACTCGGGGGCGGATGTCTTCCTCGGCCGCGATCTCGTCTCGCGCAAGGACTACAGCGAGCAGAAGGCGCGCGAGATCGACGAAGAGGTCGCGCGCATCCTGACCCAGAAATACGCCGAGGCGAAGACGCTGTTGCTCGACAATCGCATGATCCTCGACAGGATCGCGTCGTCGCTGCTCGAGCGAGAAACGCTCGAGGGCGCGCAGCTCGCGATCCTGCTCCGGGGCGACGCGCTACCGGTGCTGCGCAGCGCGGGTTCGGGCACGGACGCGCCGAGCCCGCGAGCGACCATCGGACCGCGACCGCTGCGCGACGAAGAGTCGAGCCGGGCGAGCGGGTCCACGGGCGGAGCGATTCCCGATCCCGAGCCGCTTCCTAGCTGAATCAAGCGGCTGCGTGAAAGTGGCGAGCTGAAAGAGTCCAGCTGACGAAGCCGGGAGTGGGCCGTGATCGAGGTGCTGTGGAATCTCGGGAGCGATCTCGCGGAGTTCTTCCGAGCTCGCTTCGATCCCTTTCGCGATACGGTCGACATCCTGCTGGTCACGGCGGGAATCTACTGGCTGCTGCTCCTGATCCGCGGCACGCGCGCGGTCCAGATCCTGGTTGGACTGATCGTGCTGATCGCGCTCTCACTCGCGTCGGAGCTGTTCCAGCTCGCGGCGCTCGGCATGATCCTCGAGCGCTTTCTCGATTTCGCGGTGTTGATCATCGTGATCCTGTTCCAGAACGATATCCGCAGGGCGCTGGCCCGGGTCGGGCGCGGATTCTTTCCGTCCTTCGCCGAGGGGCGCGACATCCAGATCGTCGAGGAGATCGTCCGCGCGGCGGGCACCCTCGCGCAGCGCCGCCACGGGGCCCTGATCGTGCTCGAGCGCGAGACGAACCTGGCCGACATGATCGAGGCCGGCGTCAGCGTCGACGCGACGCTGTCGAAGGAGCTGCTGCTCAGCATCTTCCAACCTTCGTCGCCGATGCATGACGGGGCCGTCGTGATCCAAGAAGGGCGCGTCTCGTCGGCGGGCTGCATTCTCCCGCTCACCGTCCGCACCGATCTGCCCGAAGGTCTTGGCACGCGCCACCGCGCCGCCGTCGGGATCACCGAGGAGACCGACGCCCTGGTGATCGTCGTGTCGGAGGAGACCTCTAACATCTCGGTCGTGCTCGGCGGCGAGATGCTCCGCGGGCTCGACGCGCCCAGGTTGCGGGTCGTCTTGCGCGAAATCCTGGGTGGCGAGCGCAAGGAATTGTCCGAGGCGGCGGAAGCCGCCGGACGGGTCGAATTGGCGGATGAGCGCGAGCCGGGCGAGGCCCGGGCGCGCTAGGCGGGACCGCGGGGTCCAGGGGAGACAGGCGACCGATGGCGTCGCGATTCCAGAATCTTCGGCCGGGAATGCTGGTATTGGCGTTGGCGATCAGCGTCTTCATCTGGGCCGTGGCCCAGGGGACTTCGAGCGTCCAGCAGTCCTTCGACGTCGAGGTGGAGCTCGTGGGCCTCGAGGAAAGCCTCGTCGTCACCGAGCAGAGCTCCGACGCGATCAACGTCCGGCTCCGGGGGAGCCGGGCGGCGCTGCGCAACCTCGCGGTCGATCAGCTGAAATACCGGGTCGATGTGCGGGGCGGAAAGCCTGGGGTGGCGGTCTACGAGGTCGACGTCGAGTCGATTCCGCACCCTACCGGAACCAGCTTCGTCGGGTACTCACCGTCGCGGCTCCAGGTCCGATTCGAGAAACGGGGACGCAAGAACGTCGCGGTGCGAGCCGAAACGGAGGGCAGCCCGGCGCCGGGGTACCACCTGGTCGGCGTCGTGGTCGAGCCGGAAAAGATCTGGCTCGCGGGGGCCCGCAGCCAGGTCGTGCGGATGAAGGAAGTCGTGACCGAGAAGATCGACATTGCCGGCCTCGCGGCGGATACCCAGAAAGAGACGCGCCTGGTGCTCGGCGGGGGCTCGGTCTGGCCCGAGAACGACGCGCCGATCAAGGTCCTGGTCCGGATCGAGCCGGATCCGGGGGCCGAGCCGCCGACGTCGGAGCCGGCCCGCCGTAGCCGGCGTGGCAGCTGATACGCATCCCGATCGGGTCGAGGGAAGGACCGAGACAATGAAGGCGCCTGTGAGAAAGCTCTTTGGCACGGACGGCATCCGGGGGACGGCGAACGTCCATCCGATGACCCCCGAGATTGCGCTCGCCCTCGGCCGCGCGATCGCCCACGTGTTTCGCGAGCGCGAGGGCGAGCGCAAGCAGGTCCTGATCGGGAAGGACACCCGCCTCTCGGGCTACATGTTCGAGGACGCCCTGGCTGCCGGAATCTGTTCGATGGGCGTCAACGTGATCCAGGTGGGTCCCGTGCCGACCCCCGCCCTGGCGTTCCTGACCCGCGACATGCGCTGCAACGCCGGCGTCATGATCACCGCCAGTCACAATCCCTACCAGGACAATGGCATCAAGTTCTTCGCCGCCGACGGCTTCAAGCTGCCCGATTCCGAAGAGGCGCGCATCGAGGCGCTGATCTCCTCGGGCGAGGCGGCCAAGCGCAAGATCGCCCCCGAAGAGATCGGCCAGGCCCAGCGCATCGACGATGCCCGCGGCCGGTACATCGTCTACCTGAAGAACACTTTCCCCCGCGATCTGACACTCGAAGGCATGCGCATCGTGATCGACTGTGCGAACGGCGCCGGCTACCGCGTCGGTCCGACGGTCTTGCGCGAGCTCGGAGCCGAGGTCTTCGAGCTGGGCTGCGAGCCGAACGGGCGCAACATCAACGACGAATGCGGATCGCTGCATCCCGAGCGAGCGGCGGCCAAGGTGCGTGAGCTGCGCGCCGACGTGGGGATCGCCCTCGACGGCGATGCGGACCGCGTGACCGTGATCGATGAGCGCGGCGAGATCCTCGACGGCGATGCCCTGATGTGGCTCTGCGCGCGCTCGATGCAGGAGAAGGGCGTGCTCGCCAAGTCGACGGTGGTCGCCACCGTGATGAGCAATCTCGGGCTCGAGCGGGCGCTGGAATCGATCGGCGTCGGTCTGGTGCGGTCGGCGGTCGGGGATCGTTATGTCGTCGAGGCGATGCGCGAGGGCGGTTACAACCTGGGCGGCGAGCAGTCGGGCCACATCCTCTTCCTCGATCACTCGACTACCGGCGACGGCCTGATGTCGGCACTCCAGATCCTGGCGCTGCGCGTGCGCAGCGGGAAGAAGCTCTCGCAGCTCTTCTGCGGCTTCGAGCGCTATCCCCAGGTCACCGTTAACGTGTCGGTAGCCGAGAAGCGGCCGCTCGAAGAGCTGGCGAGCCTCCAGGAGGCGATCGCCGAGGTCGAGGACGAGCTCGGCAACGCGGGCCGCGTCCTGATCCGCTACTCCGGGACCGAGCTCAAGGCGCGCGTGATGGTCGAGGGGCTCAACGAGACGCGCGTCCACGAGATCGCGAACCACCTGGCGAGCAAGCTCAAACAGGCTCTCTCCGGAGCCGCCTAGCCATGCGCATCGTCGTGTCCCTCGACAGCTGGCCGGCGCTGCGCGATTTCGCCGGCGACGACCGCAGCGAGCTCGGTCTGGCGGCAAGTCTGGCGGAGCTGGCCGGCGTCGACAGTCTGCGGCTCGGGATCCAGGAGGATCTCTCGCCGGTGCGCGAGGCGGACGTGCTGGTGCTGCGGGCGGCGGCGCGCTCGCTCGAGCTGCGCATGCCGATCTCGCCTGTGCTCGCCAAGCTCGCGCTCTCGGCGCGGCCGGATCGCATCGTGTTGGTCGGCGACCGGCATGCGGCGACGGGGCCGGTGCCGCCCGTCGACGCGCGGGTGGCGGGGGCTTCGCTCGCGGCTGTGCTGCGGACTTTCGCCGACGCCCGGATCCGGACGAGCGTGCGGGTGAGCCCCGACCTCGATGCGGTGCGCGCAGCCCACGTGCAGGGGGTGAACGACGTCGAGCTCTTCACCGGCTGGCTCGTGGACCTACCCGAGGCCGATCGCCGCGCCGCCCTCGTCGGCCTCGGCGACGCGGCGCGGCTCGCGAGCAAGCTCCGCATGGGGATCGCCCTGGCCGGTGGCCTCGACGACCGCAATCTGCGCGAGGTGATCGAGGCCGCGCCGTCGGCGGAGCGGATCGTGTTGGGACGTGGGCTGGCGCGCCGGGCGCTGCTGGTCGGCCTCGACCGCGCCGTGCGTGACCATCGCGACCGCATGCGCTGACGCGCGTTCACGCTTCGCAGATCGGTCGGCGCTGGGGCATGCTCGGTCGGGACACACCCGGCGGCGCGCTGGCCCTTGCCCCGGGCGCTCTCTTCGTCGGAAAGGCCGGAATCACTGAAAGGGCTGACCGATGGGTCGCGCGACCGATCGAGAGAAGACTCGGACGCCCGTCACGGCTCGCGCCTCTCATCGCGAGGGTGTCTGGCCCCTCGTCACCGCCGCCGAGATGCAGGCCCTCGATCGCCAGACGATCGAGGGTCAGGGCATCGCGGGCGAGATCCTGATGGAGAGCGCGGGCCGCGCCCTCGTCGCGCCAGCGCTGTCTTTGCGCGCGGGCAGCCCGCACAGTCGCTCGCGCGGCCTCACAACAGGCCGGCCAGGCACGATCATCGCGGTCTGCGGCGCGGGAAATAACGGGGGCGACGGATTCGTCGCGGTGCGCCATCTCGTGGCCGAGGGCATTGACGCGGAGGCGGTGCTGCTCGGGGACCCCGAGCGCCTACCGCCCGATGCGGCCGCGAACTGGCGGCGCCTGGTCGAGCTCGGCGGGCCGCGCCCGGTCTGCCGGATCGTTCGCCCCGACGACGAGCGCTTCGACTGGGCCGCGCTCTTCGAAGTCGCGAGCGTGGCGATCGACGCGCTCTTCGGCACCGGACTCAAGCGCCCGATCGAAGGCGCAGCCGCGCACCTGATCGAGGCGCTGAACGCGGCTCGTGGTCGCGGACTGCGCGTGCTCGCCGTCGACCTGCCATCGGGTATTGGCGCGGACACCGGCCAGATCCTCGGCCACGCCGTCGCCGCCGACCTCACCGTCACGATCTCGCTTCCGAAGCCGGGCCTTGCCCTCGAGCCCGGCCGCAGCCGGGCAGGCCGGATCGAGGTGGCGCGTGTCGGAATCGCCGATCCGGATCCGGACAGGCCGCTCCGGATCGAGCTGTGGAATGCGCGCGCCGCCGCAGTCCGCTTCCCGCCGCGCCCGCGCGACGGACACAAGGGCCGCTTCGGCCACGTCCTCATCGCCGCAGGCTCGGCTGGCAAATGGGGGGCCGCCTCGCTCGCCTCGCGCGCGGCGCTGCGGGCGGGGGCCGGGCTCGTGACGCTCGTGGTCCCCGACGTGCCCGGACTCGCGCTGCCCAATCTGTGCGCGGAGGTGATGACCGAGCGCGCCGCGGCGACGGATTCGGGCGGCTTCGGAAGCGCTGCTGCGAAAGTCATCGAAGAGCTCGCGAATGCGCGCTCGGTGCTGGCCCTCGGTCCGGGGCTCGGGCTCGATCCCGAGACGGTCGCCTGTGTGCTGCGCTGTGTGGAGTCGATCGAACGGCCGCTGGTCGTCGACGCGGATGGGCTGAATGCGCTGCAGGGTGAGCTCGAGCGGCTTCGGCGACGGCGGGCGCCGACCGTGTTGACGCCGCATCCTGGCGAAGCGGCGCGCCTGCTCGATAGCGACGCGGCGACCCTCAACGCCGATCGCATCAGCGCCGCGCGGCGGTTGGCGGATCGGTCGGGGGCGGTCGTCGTGCTGAAGGGCGCGGGCAGCGTCGTCGCCGAGCCCGGCGGTCGGGCGCTCATCGTGCCGACGGGCGGACCGGCGCTCGCTTCGGGCGGGACCGGGGACGTGTTGACGGGCGTCGTCGCGGCGCTGTTGGCCGCCGGTCAGACGGCCTTCGAGGCGGCGGCCCTCGCCGCATGGTGGCACGCGGCGACGGCGGACCGATTGCCGCAAGCAGAGCCCGGCTTTGGGCTCCTCGCCAGCGAGCTCGCCGACGCGTTGCCGGCGTGTGCCAGAGCGCTGCAAGCCGAGGCCTTTTCACATGAAGAGTCGGAAAAACAGGCGGACGGACAGGACGGAGACGATGGATCAGCGCGGCGCTTCGCCCTGCAGCTTCGATTTCCCGGACCCTGAGGCGACCTTCGAGATCGCCGCGCTGCTCGGTCGTTCGATCGGGGCACGCGGGCTTGCGATCGGTCTCATCGGTCCGCTCGGCTCCGGCAAGACGGTCTTCGTGAAGGGCCTGGCCGCGGGGCTCGGCGTCGATTCGGCGGTCGTCTCGAGCCCGACCTTCGTGATCGCCCAGCAATACGTTGTGCCCGAAGGACCCGAGCTGCTCCACCACCTCGATCTCTATCGCCTCGAGAGCGAGGCGGAGCTCGAGTCGATCGGCTTCCTCGACTGGCTCCGCCCGGGCCAGGTGCTGGCCGTCGAGTGGCTCGATCGCTTGCCGGAGGTGTTGGGCGACGAGCGTCTCGTGCTCGAGTTCTTGCCGACGGAATCCGCAGCGAGCGCGAGCGACGGTGACACCGGACTGCGACGCTTGCGAGCGACCGCCTTCGGCGACGAGCCCGCCCGTGTCCTGCGCGACTGGTGCGACCGGGTCGCGCGCCTCGAGCGCGAGGCGCAGGCGGCGAAGGCCGCGGGCGGAGGGGGCATCGGGCGCGGGGACGCGCCGCTCGCGATCGTGCTCGTGCTCGCGAGTCTGATCGGGCTCCATGCTGCAGCCCGGGATGATGACGTGCCGGCGATGGGCTGTGCGGCGCTGGCTCCGATGGCTACGACGGTTCGGGGCGCGGGCGCGGAGCGCGACGAGCTGGGTCCGCTCCGCGTCGCCTGTGCCGAAGTCGTCGTGGCGCCGGGCTCGCTGCGCCGTGACGCGGGCGGCCTCGAAACGGGTCTCGAAGGAATCGCGCGGCTGCTCGACGGGGGCACGCTCGATCCGAACGATGTACCGCAGCGACTGCTCGA
>JANNQH010000523.1:0-2610 GCA_031400655.1 Deltaproteobacteria bacterium
GATGAGCACCGCAGCGGGACTCGCGATCGAACCGAGGCGCTCTGGGGACTTCTCAACCTGGAGCTATGGGGCCGCATTGTTCTGGATGGCCGCGGTCCCGCAGAAGCCGTCGAGCTCACCTGATCGGGTGACCTCGTCCGACGCTCCCGCGCGTCAGAGCGATTCGTAGACCGACACGTAGCGGCGGGCCATCGATTCGACGGAGAACTCCGCGCGAGCGCGCTGACCCGCGGCGATACCCATCTGCTCTCGTCGGTCGCGATCCGCGACGAGCGTCTGGAGCGCGCGTGCCAGGGCCTCCGGCTGCGCGGGCTCGACGAGGATTCCCGTCTCACCGTCGACGACCGCCTCGCCCATGCCGCCCACCCGCGTCGCCACCACGGGGAGCCCAGCCGCCATCGCCTCGAGGACCGCGAGCGGGAGCCCCTCGGAGCGCGATGGCTGGACAAAGATGTCGGCGGCACACAGCAACCGATCTACGTCGCTGCGCAGTCCGAGCAGATGGACCCGCGGCTCGATGCCGAGCTCGGCCGCAAGGCTTCGCAGGTTCGGCTCTTCATCACCGCGGCCCGCGATCGCGACCCGTGCCTCGGGCAGGAGCGCAAGTGCGCGCAGCAGCGTCGCGTGGTCCTTCACGGGGTAGAGATTGCCGACCGCGACCAGGAGCGGCCCCTCCATGGGAAGGCCGATGGCCCGCCGCGCCTCGGCGCGGTCGACCGCCCCCGACTCCGCCGGGATCGCGATCCCATTGCGAACGAGCTGGATCTGACCGCGTTCGATTCCGAGACCCTCGGAAAGAAAACGCGCCAGGTCCTCCGAGACGGCGACGACCGGCACCCCCGCCCGACGCAGCACGCGATAGGCCAGCGCACGCCGCTTTCGGTCCGCGATCCAATGCTTGCCATGGATCGTCGAAACGGCGGCAACGCGAGCCAGCAGGGCTGCCGTGCCGCCAAAGATATTCATCGCGAACTCGTGGCTGTGGAGCACATCGATGCGCTCCCGACGCAAGCGCCGCGCGAATCGGATGATCCACGCAATATCGAGTCCAGGGCGTTGCGGCATCACCCAGACCGAGATCCCCGCTGCGTGCGCGCGCTCGGTCATCCAGCCCTCGCGCAGCGTCGCCACGATCGGATCGTGGCCGAGCTCGCGCAAAGCGATCGTGAGTGAAACGACCATGTTCTCCGCGCCACCGGGGCCGCTCGATTCGAGGGCGAGGACGATTCGGAGCGAGCGCCCCGCCTGCGACATCAGCTCGCCCCCCTGCCCGCCTGGCGCGCCGGCCCCGGTACCCAGCGCAGGAACTCCACCCGCGTGCTCGAGATGTCTTCATGCACCGCCACCCGCGGCCGAGAAAGCGGATCGTCGGCGGCGCTGGTCAGCCCGATCTGCGTCGTGAAGGCGGCGCGATAGCCCGCCTCGCGAGCAAGCTCGACGATGCTCGCGTCGAAGCCGCCCGACGGATAGGCGAGCAGCGCGTGGCGAGCGTGCCCGTGCCGCTTGAGGATGGCGAGGGATCGCGCGAGCTCGCCGGCTGCGATCTCTCGGGAGACCCGCGTCAGGATCGCGTGGGAGGCGGCGTGAGACTCGATATCGATCCCGGCTTCGGCGAGCCGGTCGAGCTCGTCCCAATCGAGCAGCTCACGATCCACGACGACCGGATCCTTCGTCCCCCTGCGGATCGCCTCGAGAACGCCGGCGCGTTGGCTCTCGTCCATGTCCTTGAGCGCCATGAGGACGGAGTGGGTCGTGTCGTCCGCGAGCTCGAGCCCCGTCCCGCGAAAGAGCTTCCGCCGATCCTGGCCCGTCGTCGCCGCCAGCCGCCGACAAATCTCATCGGGCCAGAAGGCGCCGGTCGTCCCGACGCGATCCGTCACCGCGAAGATCGTCGCCGGCAGCCTCCGCCGTTCGAGCGCGGGCAGCGCGTACTCCAGATTGTCCCGCCAGCCGTCGTCGAACGTAATGGCACACGCTCCTTTCGGCAGCGCCTGGCCCGCCTCGACGTGCGCCACGATCTCGTGGAGCGGCATGACCGTGAAATAGCGGGCGAGCCACCCGAGATGCTTCTCGAAGCTCTCGGGCGTCACGAACATCCCGGGCTCGACGTGCAATCGCTCCGCCTCGGCCCGCGGCAGCACGCGGTGGTACATCAGGACGGCCGCGCAGGTTCCATCGAGTCGGGCTCGCTCGCGCGCACTGCGCCCCGTGAGCGAGTGGAGCCAGGCAATCCCCCGCCGCGCCACCGGACCGAGGAAGGCACGCAGCGGCGCCTCGGGCATGCGCGCGAGCGGACGGATCATTGCGCCGGCGCCGCCTTCGCCACCGCGCCCGCGCCGGGTCTCGCCTGCGCCGGGCCGAGCAGCTCGACACGCGTCAGATAATCGGCGATCACGCGATGGCCCGCTCGGTTGGGATGGTTCCAATCGAGCTTGTCGCCGCGGTTGTAGACGAAGTACTCGCCCACACCGTTTTCAGCGCGGGAGGCTTCGGGATGCCGCGGGTCGACGAAGGCAGGCAGCAGATCGATCACGCGCATCCGGGAGCCCAGCTCATCCGAGAGGATCTTCTGTGTGGCGCCTCCGATGAAGTCGTCCTCCCAGGGAATAC
>JANNQH010000524.1:0-7105 GCA_031400655.1 Deltaproteobacteria bacterium
ATCAACCTCGACGAACCGCTCCACAAGCGCCGACGCAACATCGTGAACCGCGGCTTCACGCCGCGCCGCGTCGAGGACCAGGAGCAGAAGCTCCGCCAGCTGACCCGCGATTTGATCGACAAGGTGAACGAGCGCGGCGCGTGCGACTTCATGAAGGACATCGCGCGCTGGATCCCGATGGTCGCGATCGGCGACATGCTGGGCGTCGAGCCCGAGGACCGCGGCAAGCTGCTCGAATGGAGCGACTGCCTGCTCGGCGGTGGCGAGATCGGCGAGATCGAGGACGACACGCTGCGCCGGGAGAAGCAGCGCCAGTTCGGTGCCGAGTACTTCGCCTATCAGGCCGCCGTGATCGCCGATCGCCGGAAGCATCCGCGCAACGACCTCGTGTCGCTACTCGTGACGAGCACGATCGATGGCGACGCGCTCAGCGACGAGGAGCTGCTGCAGGAGAGCCTGCTCATCCTGATCGGCGGCGACGAGACGACGCGCCACGTCATGACCGGCGGCCTCGAGCAGCTGATCCTGAACCCGGGCGAGAAGCAGAAGCTGATCGACGATCCCTCGAAGATCGAGGTCGCCGTCGAGGAGATGATTCGCTGGGTCTCACCGATCGTGAACATGAATCGGACGGTCACGCGCGAAATCGAGCTCCACGGCGAGAAGCTCCGCGAGGGCGACCGCGTGCTTCTGCTCTATCCCGCCGCCAACCGCGACGAGCGCGAGTTCGCGAATCCGGATCGCTTCGACGTCGAGCGCTGGCCGAACCACCACGTCGCCTTCGGTGGCTACGGCGTCCACCACTGCCTGGGCGCCAGCCTCGCCCGCCTCGAGCTCAAGATCCTCTTTGAAGAGGTGCTCGCGCGCATGCCCGACATCCGCTTCGCGAACGACGAGCCCCTCGAGCGGCGGCCGAACAACTTCATCACGGGCATCGAGAAGATGCCCGTCGTGTTCACGCCCAGCCGAGCTTCTGCATGACGTTGATCAGCTCGTCGATCTCCGCGATCTCGGAGGTCGCCGTGTTGAGCCAGCACTCCTCGTAGCCGAGCTCCGCATAGGCCTCGAGCGAGGCGCGCACCGCATCCGGCGTCGAGCGATCGACCATGCGCGAGAGCGCCTTCGCCGGCGCTTCGCCCATCACCTTGATGTACTTGTAGACGTAGGCCTTGAGCCGCTCGTCGGCGTTCGGCGCCAGCGAATACCAGAAGCCGCCGACGCGCTTCGGCGCCGTCGTCCGCCCGGCCTTCTCCCAGGATTCGCTCACCCACTGGTACTGCTGCTTCATCTCGGCCGCGACGCCGTTGCCCGACCACGAGTAGACGCCGTCCGCCCATTTCGAGGCGCGGGCGATCGATTTCGGGCCCATCGAGCCGGCGAGAATCTTCGGCCCGCCCTTCTGGACCGGCTTCGGTCCGATCGGCTCGCCGCCCTCGAAGGGGAGCTCGCCCGCCCAGATCCGGCGGATCTCGGCGACCTGCTCGTCCATGCGCGCATAGCGTCCCTCGCGCGGCTTCTCCATGCAGCGATAGTCCTGGGGCCGGCCGCCGGTCCCGACCACGATCGTGGTACGGCCTCCCGCGATCAGGTCGAGGGTCGCGGCGTGCTTCGCGACCTTGATCGCCGGATGCATGGGCAGGACGTAAAGGGTCGGCGCGATGTGGACGCGCTGGGTCACGGCCGCCGCGGCCGCAAGCGTCGCCATCATGTCGACAGAGGGACCGACCATGCGTTCGCCGCAGGAGAGCGTCGAGAACGGACCCTCGTCGACGCGGCGGAACCACTCGAGCATCCGGTTCCGGTCGATGTCTTCCTGGGTATAGGGAAAGCAGAGTCCGATCTTCATGATCTTGCACCCAATCGATAGAGGTAGACTTCGGCCACGTTCTCGTTGCGAGGACGCGTTCCATATTTCTTCTTGTACGCGTCGGCGAAGGTCGCGAACTCGGCGGGATCCTCGACCCGGACGGCCGTCATCGGATAGAGCTTCCCCGCGACCCGGACTCGCACCTGCGGATCGGCCAGGATGTTCTCGACCCAGCGGGAGCGATTGGCGCCGGCGTGGACATACAGCCGATCGCCGATTCCCACCGCCCAGATGTTGACCGAATAGGGATCCGACGGACGCGTCTCGAGCTGTATCGTCGAGACGTCGTCGCTGAAGGCCCAATCTCCGGGCGACGCTTCGACGGGGCCAGAGAGCTCACCGCCCGGAATGAGCAACGTCGGCCCGCAGCCGAGCAGGCAGGCGAGTGCAAACGGACCGGCGGCCATCCATGCGGACCAGCTTTTCATGCGGCCAACGATAACCGTCCGGCTGCGAATTGGCTGCCCTATGCTGCCGGCCTTTCCGAGATGGAGCCGAAATGAAGCCGGAAATAATGAAGACCCGCGCCCCGCTCACGCTCGCGACGCTGTTCGCGTACTCGCTCCCGGCGGTAGCGGTCAACTTCTCGTTCGTGCTCTTCATCAGCTACATCAACAAATACGCCATCGACGTCCTGCTGGTCGCGCCGCTGGCGATGGGCTTGATCTTCGGCGCCGCGCGCCTGTGGGACGCGATCGTCGATCCATTCCTGGGCGTCTGGAGCGACCGCACCGAGCACGCCTGGGGCAGAAGACGTCCCTGGATGGCGGCATCCGCGATTCCGATGGCGATCACGGGCTGGATGGTATGGGCGCCGCCCGCTTCCCTCGCAGGAGCGCAGCTCATCGCCTGGATGGCCTTCGCCGTCTTCGCGTTCAACCTCGCCGTCACGGTCTTCTACATCCCCCACCAGGCCCTCGGCGCGGAGCTCACGACCGACACGCACGCGGTGTCGCGGGTCTTCGCCTGGCGCCAGGCGGCGATCTACGTCGGCATGATCGGCTGCCTCGTCTTCGGCATGCCGGCGCTCATGCGATCGAGCGACCCCCGGAGCCTGGCGACGACCTTCGCGCTCGCGAGCGGCGTCGCCATCGTCGTCACGGTCCTGATCTCGGTCGCATTCCTGCGCGAACCGGTCGGCAATCGCCGGCGCGGCGGCGCGTCGAGCCTCGGCGCCGCCCGCGACGTCTGGCGAAACCGTTATTCACGAAGCCTTCTCGCGATGGTCTTCATCGAGCACATCGGAACGGGCGCGAGCATGGTCGTCGCCCCCTTCCTGATCCAGTACGTCATCGGCATGCCGGAACGGACCGGGGAGATCTTCATCTTCTACGTCGGCTCGTCGCTGCTCTCGCTCCCGCTCTGGGTCTTCCTCGCGCGCCGAATCGGCAAGAAGGCCACCTGGTTCGTGGGCCTCGCGCTGGGCATCACCGGCTACGCCTGCCTCTTCTTCATCGGCCCGGGCGACCTGCGCTGGATGCAGATGGTCGTCACGCTGACGGGCACGAGCTCGGCCTGCGGCAACGTGATCGCCCAGTCGATCCTGGCCGACGTCGTCGACGTGGACGAGCTCGAGACCGGCGAGCGCAAGGAAGGCGCCTACTACTCGACCTTCACCTTCCTGCTCAAGGCGTCCAGCGGCGTCATGGCCATGATCACGGGCTTTACGCTGACGGCCGTAGGCTTCGTGCCCAACGATCCGGCGCCGAGCGATCTCGTGCGACTCGCGATCAAGAGTCTGAACTCGTTGCCGCCGCTCGCGAGCCTCGCGATCGGCGCGATCATGCTGATCGGGTTCGGGCTGAACGCCGAGAAGCACGCCGAAGTCCGTCGTCAGCTCGACGCACGCCGGGCGGCTACATCACCGCAATCGGGTTGACCGGACACCCGGACGCAGCGTCCGATCGGCGCAGGATCACGCGGCCTTCGAAGGACGCGTCAGCGTCAGGCCTGCCAATCCCAGGAGCATCAGGACCGCCGTCGAGGGCTCCGGCACGACCGCCACCAGCTTGCTGGAGCCGTTCCTGCTTCCGGAGTCGCCGCCGACACTCGTCGCGCGCACGCCGATGAACTGCCCGGCGAGTAGATCGACGGTGAGGTTCGCGGTCGTGTGGGACAACGTGAAGGTCACGACCGGGAAATCGTCCCCATGCCCGATTCCGGGAGCTCCGATCTCGACGCCGAGATCGCAGGGACAGGGTGTACCCCCGCCTTGCAGGTTGGCACCCTGCCCGAGATCGATCACCGCATTCGCCGAGAACACGCTGCCCGTCACGCTGGGGCCAGCGACCGAAAGACCGGCGAGGAGACTCTCGTCCGCGATATGGGCCACGAACCCGCGGAGGTCGGCTCGGTAGCCGGAATCGACCGACAGCGTGATCACGAGGTCACCGGGGCTCGCTGCATCGTCGATCGACAGCGTGACCGAGAGGGGATCTCCGGTGAAGGGAGAGGCTTGAGCCGTCACGGTCGTCGCCGAGACAATTTCCGGTACGAACAGGGCCGGGCCAATCAGTAACAGGCTTCCGATCCACTTGGCGACGCGCGCGAACGCTCTGATCTGCGTATTCATGGCAACAGGGCCTCCCTTTTCGAGAGGGCCGACCGACGCGAAACAGGACGACCCTGGATGGAGGTGGTGCGGGTCGGGCAGAAATCGCAGGTTTGGCGGCGGATCGCGGCGCGGAACGGCTCGCAGTCCCTCGACACCGATGAATCGCCGAGGACGAAATGCCATTCGGTCTGGACACTTCAGGACCGATCTTGCGAACTACCCGAGGCGCCTGCCAAACGCGCGCCCACGATGCATCGCGCACTCCTCGACGGACTCGCGGACGGTGAACCGCATGCGAGTACCGATCGGGCCGAAGAGCCGTTCGCTAGAGGATCGCGATCGGGTTGACCGGACACCCCGTCCCGCCCGGCACGCGGATCGAGCCGAGCGTGAAGAGGAAGCTCCAGCGTCGGCGCGTGCTGCAGGCCTCGGCCAGGCCACCCAGGGCCAGATTGTCGATCAGGTGAAGCCCCATGCTCGTGATCCCGATCTGATGGATCGGGAAGGGCCAGTTCGGAATCCCGAGCCCCGGCATCGCGTCCGAGATGCCGTCGCTCCCGAGCACGGCGATCTCCCGCTCGCGTAGCCACGGCAGACATTCGGCGTGGAGCCCCGCCATACCGTGCGCCGGATCGAGGCGGCCGCCCTTCTGCTTGCGCAGCGCAGCGCGCCCTGTGCCGACGAGCAGGATGTCGCCGGCCTGCACGCGCACGCCCTGGCGCTTCTCGGTCGCCTCGAGCTCGGCCACCGTGACCACCGACTTGTCGGGCGGCAGATAGGCGACGCCCTTCGTGGCAGCTATGTCGAGCAGCACGCCGCGGCCGACGATGCCGTCGGCGAAGGACAGCACCGTGTTGCGGAGCGCGCCGTTGCTGCGCACGTCGGATGCCGGATAGCCGTTGTACATCCGGCCGCGCCAGAACATGTGGCAGAGGGCATCGATATGGGTCACACCGAGACCGTGGACCTGGCAGCCGAAGTAGTCGCTCGAGGCCTCGTAGCCCGGAATACCGTGGCAATCGCGCGCGTCGCCCGCCGCGAGCATGTGGTGCTCGGCGGGATAGGGCGTCTCGGCGGAGGGCGAGATGCCGAGATCGTGGGCGAGGCTGATGCTCGTCCCGTCGACGATGCTGTCGCGAGCGGCCGCGCGGCGCTCGGGCGTCAGGTGGTGGAGCATGCCGAGCTCGTCGGTTGCGCCCCAGCGATTCCAGTTCGAGACCTGCTCGAAGAGCGCATCGAGCTCTGCTTCCTTCGGAACCCTCACGTCTCCATACCCGCTCTTCACGCTCTGACTCATCGTTTCCTCGCCAACCGATTGCGAAACAGTCGCCCCGGATACGCCCCGGTCGACTCGCCGTCCTGAACCGTCACCTCGCCCGCCACGAGCGTCGCGCGCATCCCCACCGCCTTCTGTGAAAGACGCGGCTTCCCGGCCGGAAGATCCTCGACGACCCGCGGCACCGCCGGCCCGATCCGCGCGGGATCGAGGATGTTGAGATCCGCCTGCAGGCCCTCGCGCACGAGCCCCCGGTCCGCGAAGCCCCAGGCGAGCGCCGGCTCGAAGGTCAGCATGCGGATCGCCTCTTCGAGACCGAGCTGCTCGCGCTCGCGAACCCAGTATCCCAGCAGGTAGCTGTGGATCGAGGCATCGGCGATCTGCGAGAGATGCGCCCCCGAATCGGAGAAGGTCATGATCGTGCGCGGATGCCGCAGGACCTCGAGGAGCACCTCCTCGTCCTGCGGATAAAGACTCGGCTGGATGAAGAGCACCTCGAAATCGCTCTCGACCGCCAGATCGATCATTGCTCGCGCCGGGGACACCCCGCGCCGCGCCGCCACTTCGCGAACCGTTGGATTCGGCGGCAGCCCGCGCTCGTAGACGCGGATCCCGTCGTAGTCGGGCGGCCGCGGCATCGCCCCGATCCCGCGCCAGGCGCTGAAATCCCCTTCCATCGCCGCCTTCGCATAACGCTCCCGCGCGGCCGGATCAGCGAGCATGCGGCGCTGCTCCGCGACCGGCAGCGCGCGGAGCGGCTGCCACGACGGAAGCACGTCGAAGGGCAGCCGCGTCTTGAAGGAGAGCAGCACCGAGATCCCACGACAATGGCTCTGGCCGTACATACGGCCGCCCGCCTTCGCGATCGAGTCGATCTGCTCGAGCATCCGGCGGCCACCGGCCTTCGTTGCGATCAGGCCTGCCGTGACCGGCACGCCAAGATCGACGGCGATATGGCGGATCTGGCGCCAGGTCTCGTCGACGACGGCGGGGTCGTTCGAGAGGACGCCCTCGGTACCTCCCTCGAGAATCCCCGTTCCGAGGCGAGCCATGACGCCCGCGAGCCGATGCAGCTCCTCCCAGCTCGCGAGCCGCGACGCGACGGGCCGGTCGTCCGAGGTCTCGTGGTGCTCGCTGCGGGTCGTCGTGAAGCCGATTGCGCCGGCGCGGAGTGCTTCCTCGAGCTCCGCCTCCATGCGCACGAGATCGGCCTCGCTCGCCTTTTCTTCGAAGGCGCGCTCGCCCATCGCGAAGGTGCGAAGCGCCGAGTGGCCGATGTTGGCGGCATAATGGAGCGCCTTCTTCGTCCGGTCGACGGCGTCCATGTACTCGGGGAAGGTCTCCCAGCTCCAGGGAATGCCGGCGGCGAGTGCGGCCGGATCGAGATCTTCGGCGCGCTCGAGGTTTC
>JANNQH010000525.1:0-2556 GCA_031400655.1 Deltaproteobacteria bacterium
GGTGACGGTCGTGCCCGAGACGGGCATCGTCGTGCCGAACGACGTGTACGCGAGCGCGGCCGACGAGCTGAGGCCCGTCCCGGCGAGTGCGACCGGCGCCGATCCCTATGCACCGCTCCAGTACGGCCTGGCCCTCTCCGGTGTGCGCGCGGCCCGGGAGCTCGGCGCCGGCGAAGGGGTGCGCATCGCGCTGCTCGATTCCCCGCCCGATTTTGCCCACCGCGATCTCGCGCCGAGCCGGATCGAAGCGATCGTGACCGAGATCAGGGGCAAGCCGAGCGTCCACGGCACGCTGATGGCCGGCGTGATCGGCGCCGCCGAGAACAACGGCTTCGGAATCGCCGGCCTGGCACCGAAGGCCCGCATCGTCTCGATCCCCGTCTGCACGGCGAAGGGCAGCGCCGGCGGCCAGTGCACGATCTACCAGATGCTCCAGGGCTTCGACCGCGCCTACGACGCGAAGGCCGTGATCGTGAATCTCTCGCTCTCGGGGCCGCCCAA
The DNA here is from genome assembly GCA_031400655.1 of Deltaproteobacteria bacterium. Classification (GTDB taxonomy): domain Bacteria; phylum Myxococcota_A; class UBA9160; order UBA9160; family UBA4427; genus UBA4427. The sequence goes on from JANNQH010000525.1 coordinate 502, forward strand.
TCCGCTGCTCGAGCGCGGCGTCGCACGCCTCGAGGAGCTCGGCCTCGTTGTCGTCGCGGCAGCGGGCAACGAGGGTCGCGAGCAGAAGCGCTATCCGGCGGCGTATCCGAGCGTGATCGGGGTGGGCGCCGTCGACCGCGAAGGCAAGCTCTTCGCGACGAGCAATCGCGGCCCCTGGGTGGAGCTCTATGCACCGGGCGTCGAGGTGCTCTCGACGGTGCCCGGAAGCGCCTTCGCCTTCGGCAGCGGCACGAGCCTCGCGGCTGCCCACGTGACGGGCTCCCTCGCCGTCCTGACCGGCATCACCGGGGATGCGAAGCGCGCGCGCAGCGAGCTCTTCCGCAGCGTGAATACCCGCGCCGGGAGCTCGCTCCCGAGGTTGCCCGCGGCGTGTGACGTATTGCGCCGGTTGGGGCGCGAGTGCGGCGCGGTGAAGGCCGGGCCGACTGCGAGACCCTCTGCCACGGCGCGTTAGGCGCGAGCGACCCGGGCCTCGGCGTCCGCGAACTGCGGATGGCGCGCACGCAGATCTCGCAGCCCGCGCAAGACGCGCATCTTGACCGCCGCCTCGCTGTGACCGCAGCGCTCGGCGATCTCCTGGTAAGAGAGACCCTCGAGCACCCGCAGCACGATGCAATCCCGCGTCCTGGCATCGAGGGCTGCGAACGCCTCCGTGAGGGCGTCGCGCAGCAGCGCGTCGCCACCGATCGCCGTCGCGCTCGGGCGCAGCGGGTCCAGCTCGAAGGCGTCGTGGCGGCGGACGCGGGCGCTGCGGCGGCGGAGCTCGATGCGGCAGGCGTTCAGGGTCACGACCGAGAGCCAGTGGCTGAAGGGGCGGTCGGGGGTGAAGCGGTCGAGGAAGCGGTGGACGTTGGTGAAGACCTCCTGGACGACGTCTTCGGCCTCTTTCTCGTCGCCGAGAATGCGCGCGGCACGCCGGCGTAGGCGCGCGCCGTGGCGCGCGACGAGGAGCGCGAAGCAGCGCGCGGAGTCCGGGCCGCCCACTTTCAGGTGGTCGACGAGGTCGGCATCGGGATCCGGGCAGCGAGCGGGTGCGGAGGCGGTCATTCGGTCGATCTCCCCGAGGCGGTTCGGGGGGTTCGTTTCCGTGACGGGGGAGAAGGTGCCCGCTTCTTTCGGGGCAGGGGTCAGGGTTCGGGTGGGGAGGCTCCGGGCGGGGCTTCGGGCGCGCCGGATTCGAGCGCGCGGAGGTGTCGGTCGGCTCGCTCGACCCGCAGCCGGTCGCGCTGGCGAAGGCCCAGCTCCCGCACGAGCCTCCATTCCCGGACGGCCTCCGGTCGTCGGCCACCGAGCTCGTAGGCGAGGGCGAGATTGTTGTGGGTCGAGACGGCGCCGGGCACGAGGCGCAGGGATTTCTGATAGGCGTCGATCGCCTCGTCCCAGCGTTCGAGCTCGCGGTACTTGTTGGCGAGGTTGTAGTAGGCCATGTGCATGCGACCCTCGGAGGATTCGAGCGGCAGGTGGACGAGGGCGGCCAACAGAGCGAGAGCAAGGGCCGAGCCGAGCAGCCAGCGCCCGTTTCTCGCCCACAGCTCGTCAGCGACCCGGACTACCGCGAAGGCCGCGAACGGCAGCAGCATCAGCACGCCGGGCAGGCGGTAGCGCGCCAGCACGAAAAAGAGCAGCGAGCCGGCGAGGTAGACGAGCACGACTCCGTAGAGCGCCACGAGCTCGCGCCAGCGGGAGAGCGAGAGCAGGACGCCGAGCAGCCCGAGCGGTGCGATGAAGCCCATCGTCACGAGCGGGAGTCGCAGGATCCCGGACGTCTCCCGCGAAATATCGAACGCCCGGATGTTCCAGACCTCATAGGCGTTGAAATGCAGCCCGAGCTTGCGGAGCTCGAGCGCGATCCAGCGCAGCGGCTCCGCGCGGATCTCGTCGATTCCCCGCGCCATCCAATAGGACGAGATCTGCGAGGGCGAAAGCTCGCGCCCGGTCGCGCGCTCGGCGGCGAGCTTGAACTGGCGCTGCATTTCGTCGGGATTGTCGGCCCGTACCCGCGAGCCGAGGTCCGGCACCTGCCAGGTCCCGTCG
>JANNQH010000526.1:0-3581 GCA_031400655.1 Deltaproteobacteria bacterium
CCGAACGACGATCTCCGGGACTGGACGGGGCAGACCAGCGCGCCTGTGGCGGCCTATGACGACGAACGCATCCGCATCAGCTGGGAGAACATGCTCTGGCAGGCCGAGCAGCTGGCGCCGGATCCGCCGCTGATTCCGAAAGAGGCGCGAGCCAGGGCGCTGATGTTCGGGGTTCTCCGAGAGCTTGCCGGCGAATGCGGACTGGCCTGGGACCGCCGACTCCAGTCCATCGCCGCCGCGGGCGGTCCGGAGGCGAGCCCGGTGTTGGCCCATCTGGCGAGCAAATACGGTTACAGCGAGGCCGAGCTCGAGGCCTCGAAGGGCCGCGTGGCCCAGGTCCTGGGCCTCTGCTCGGACCTGCTCGAGGAGCAGCGCACGGCCGGCTCCGCCTACTACATCGGAAATGCGCTGACCGCCCTCGACCTGTACTCCGCCGTGCTGACGGCGGTGATGATCGACCCGCTGCCCCACTCGCTCTGCCCAATGCCCGCCGCGATGCGCGCCGGATTCAGCGCGCCCTTCGACTGCCTGAAGGCGGCGCGACCGATCCTGCTCCAGCATCGGGACGCCATCTTCGAGCGCTACCTGCCGCTGCCGATGGAGTTCTAGCGGGATCAGGCCGATGCTTCCCGCCGGACCCCGAAACGCGTGCGATAGGCCGAGAAGACGCTCTCCGTCCGCCTGGGGTCGAGGCCGAAATCGGCAGCGGCATACTGGTGTGCGCCCCGCTTGCCCTTCGGATTGGCCCTCGAAAAGCGCTCGAGTCGCGCCTCGACTTCCGGGGACATCGACATCCCGAGCCCGCGATAGATCTCCTCGCTGACCGCGACCGGATCGGCCACCATCCGGTAGTAGTCGACGTCGACGACGGCACACCCGCCCAGAACGCCGGACGCGCGGTCCTCGAGGATTCGCTCGACGTGCTTCGCGACGAAGGCACTCATCTCCTCCCCGATCGGCTCTCGCTCGTTCGGGTCGCAGCGGGCCGAGCGGAATTCATGCGTCAGGCTGCAGAGCGATGCGAGGGCCGTATCCGGATCGCGGTGGGTGAAGACGAACGAGGCATCGGGGTAGACCCGGCGGATCGCCGGGATTGCGAGCACGTGGTTCGGGAATTTGAGGGCCCAGCGCCGGGCCGGCGCCTGCCACTGCAAGATCTGGAGCTGCTGTTTGTGGAGCCGATAGGCGGCCTCGAAATCGAGCGACTCGACCATCCAAGCGAACCAGCCCGGAACGTTCAGGTAGTTCGGGAAGCCGGCCTGCGCGAAGGCGATCGCGAGCAGCATCGTGCACTCGTCGGGTCCGTCCGCGTCGAGCATGTGGAGGGCGTCGAAGCCCTCGACGTCGCCCTGCCACTGGCCCAAGAAGAGACGCGCGGCCTCGATCCGCCTCGCGACCGAAGCCGGGTCGAGCGCCGGAGGCGGCGTCGGCTCGCGTCCCTCCCACACGCGGAGCAGCCGAAGGCGCGGATCGTGGTCGAAGAGATTGAGAAGGAAAGTCGTGCCCGATCGCGGTAGCCCCATGAAGAAGATGGGCTTCTCGACGGTCTGGCTCTCGATCTCCGGCACCTCGCGCAGCCAGCGCTGGACGTCCAGGCGGTTGCGGAGGTATCCCGTGAGCTCGGCGCGGGTGATCTCGAGGCCGGAAGGGGTGAGCGTTCCGCCTTCCGCGAGCGCGGCGAGCAGGCGCGAGAGATTCTCGGCGAAGGGATCGGGTCCGAACTCCGGCTGGTTCGCCAGCAGGGCCGCGGCGCGGCGGAGCTCGTCGGCATCGAAGCTCATTACACTCCAGCGAGGTGCGGCGCTGCCCGGGCGTGCTAACAGAATCAGTCCAGATTGTCGCCGAGCCTGCGCGGTGCTCGAACAGGAGAATCCCATGACCGACGCGGAACGCAAGGCGGCGACGGGGGCGGCATGATCGACCTCCTGATCCGGGGCGGACGGCTCGTCGATGGCGAGGGCGGGGAGCCCGTTGTCGGCGACCTCGCGATCGACGGCGACCGGATCGTCGAAGTCGGCGGCCGCTCCTCGCACACGGCGCGCCGCGTCCTCGACGCCGACGGTGCCCTCGTGACCCCGGGCTTCGTCGACATCCATACCCACTACGACGCCCAGGTCCACTGGGATCCCCTCGTCAGTCCCTCGAGCGAGCACGGCGTCACGACCGTCGTCGTCGGGAACTGCGGCCTCGGCCTCGCCCCCGTTCGGCCGGGCGACCGCGCCGTTCTCCAGGCTCTATTAGGCGGCGTCGAGGACATCCCGCAGAGCGCGCTCGCCGCCGGCCTCGAATGGACCTGGCAGGATTATCCCGAGTACTTGAAGGCGATCGACGACATGCCGCGTTCCGTCGACGTCGGGACGCTGGTGGGCCACGCGGCGCTGCGGATCTTCGCGATGGGCCCCGAACGCGCCTATCGCGAGGCGGCGACGCCCGACGAGATCGAATCGATGCGCGGCCTGCTCGCGGGCGCGATTGCGTCAGGCGCCCTCGGCTTCTCGACCTCCCGAAGCCGCCTCGACCGCGATTTCGAGGGACGGCCGACGCCGAGCTCCCATGCAGAGGATCACGAGACCGAAGCGCTGGCCGGGGTGCTCTCGGAAGCGGGACGCGGTGTCTTCCAGCTCGCCTTTCGGGGGAGCGCGGGCGACGAGCCCGAGCGATTCGTGGACGAGCTCGCGTGGATGCGCGACCTCGCGGCCTCGACCGGGCGGCCCGTCACCTTCGGACTCGCCCAGCTCGACTCGGGCCCGGACCTCTGGCGGCGCGCCTTCCAGGTCGGCGATGCCGCGCGCAAGCACGGCATCGAGCTCCGCCCCCAGACGCTCGGTCGCATGCAATCGATCCTGGTCGGGCTCGAGACCGCCCATCCCTTCGCCTATCGACCGAGCTATCGCGCCCTCATCGGCCTTCCGTTGGCGGAGCGCATCGCGCAGCTGAGAGACCCCGACGTCCGTGCGCGCATCCTCGCCGAGAAGTCGGGAACGCCCTCGGACGACGACCCTTTCTCCGCCCTCTTCAGCTACGCCGCCGACCGGATCTTTCCGATCGAATCGACGCCCGACTATGAGCCGGGCCCGGAGAAGAGCCTCGCCGCCCTCGCGCGTGCGCAGGGATGCGATCCGATGGCGCTCCTCTACGACGGGCTCGTCGAAGGCGAAGGCCAGCGGCTCTATCTTTACGCCGTCGCCAACTATCACGCGGGCGATCATGAAGTGGCGCGGTCCATGTTGGCGAGTCCTTCCTCCTTGCTCGGCCTCGGCGATGGTGGGGCCCACTCGGGCCTCATCTGTGACACGGGACTCACGACCTTCATGCTGACCCACTGGGCGCGGGTCCGGTCGCGGGGGCCGCGATTCAAGCTGGGCCAGGTCGTGCACCGGCTGACGGGCGAGCCCGCGACCTTCTTCGGCCTGCGCGATCGCGGTCGCCTGCGGCCGGGTCTGCGCGCCGACGTCAACGTGATCGACCCGGATCGCCTCGCCCTCGAGCCCCCGCGCGTCGCGCACGACCTGCCCGCCGGCGCGCGCCGACTCGTGCAGGGGGCGCGGGGCTACCTCGCGACGTTCGTCGCGGGTCGCCAG
>JANNQH010000527.1:0-3612 GCA_031400655.1 Deltaproteobacteria bacterium
AGCAGCGCGATCCCGCTTTCGTGGCGCTGCGCGAGATCGATCGCCCGATCGATCACCAGCTTCGCCGTCTGCGAGAAATCGGTGGCGACGACGATCTCGCCCAGGGGATCGGTCGCGTAGTCGATGGCGGTTGCCATGCACAGCACCTCCCGGCCAATCAGGACGAAATGCGCTCGGCTGATCGAGGCCCCGAAAGGAGCCTCCCGCCCCACTCTAGCCGACACCGGGGGAGATCATCATCGCCCAACGCCGGGACGCCCTCCGTCTGACGGTCCGGCTCCGACGCCTTGATGGATCGCCAGAATCGCCGATGCTCCGCCCCCATGCAGAACCCGACGTCCCCGCAGCCCACCCGCACCGCCCTCATCACCGGCGCCTCCTCCGGAATCGGCGAAGCCACGGCCCGAGCGCTGGCCCGCGAGGGTTATGCGCTGGCCCTGATCGCACGGCGGAAGGACCGACTCGACCTGCTGGTCAAGGAAATCGAGGAGGCCGGGGGCCGCGCTCTCGCGATCGCGGCCGACCTCGCCGACGACGAGGCCACGCAGCGCGCCGCCCAGGAGGCGATCAGCTTCCTCGGTCGCGTCGACCTGCTCGTGAACAACGCGGGCTACAGTCCGGGCGCCGCGATCGAGCAGTGCACGCGCCAGGACCTGCGACACATCTTCGATGTCAATCTGCTCTCGGCGCTCCAGCTGATCGGCGCCGTGACGCCGACGATGCGCGCCCAGGGCGGCGGTCGCATCATCAATCTAGGCTCAGTGGCCGGATTCGTCCCCGCGCCCCTCGCAATCCCCTACGCCGCGACGAAGGTCGGCCTGCACGCCGCCACCGACGCGCTCCGTCTCGAGCTCGGCCGCTTCGGAATCACGCTCTCCCTCGTGATCCCCGGATTCGTCGATACCGCCGTCTTCGACAACGCCCGCAACGCGAGCCAGGCGCTGCGCGAGGATCTGAACAACCCCTATCGCCAGACGATGTTCGACCTCGACGAGCTCGCGATGAAGAACCTCGAGCACTCACTATCCCCGGACGATGTCGCGAAGGTGATCGTGCGCGCCGCCACCGCCCGGCGGCCGAAGCCGCGCTACTACACACCGCGCTCGACGCTCATCCAGAAGATCTTCCTCGGAATGCTGCCGGCGCGGGGCCTCGACGCGATCCTGTCGCGGGTCTACAAGCTGCCGCGCACGAAGGCGCGGCCGCGGCCGCCGGCCGCGCCTCAGGCCTGACCGAACGGCTCCGCCTCGATCCCGAATCGTTCCCGGTACCCCTTGAACGCCGCGTTCACCTCGTCCGCATCGAGCGAGAAATCCTCGAGGCTGTAGCGATGGGTCCCGAACTCGTCCTTCGGATGACGCGAGAGATAGGCCTGCATACGCAACCGCGCCTCGTCCGTTAGCTCGAGATCGAAATGGCGATAGATCTTCTCGATGCAGGCCAGCGGCGCCGAGACGATCTCGCGCATCGAGAGATCGAGGATCCGGGACTCGCGCTCCGGATGCTGCGACCGCGACGCCATGCCCTGGTCGAGCAGCTTCGACCAGGTCTGGATCATCTGGCGCCCGATGCGCGCCGGATCGACGTGATCGGACGAAACCATGCGCATCGTGTATTCGAGGCTCGCGACGGACGGAACAACCCGGATCGGATCGCGATGGGTCTGGATCAACATCGCGTCGGGGTACACGTCGAAGAGCGCATCGAGAGGTCCCAGATGGCCCGGGGATTTCAGGATCCAGCGATCGCCCTTGTGGCGGAGCTGCATATGCTGCAGGAAGCGGCGGTGGTGGTAGTAGGTCTCGGTCATGTCCTGCTGCAGCAGCCATTCGTCGTAGGACGGGACGTCGAAGCACATCTGGAAACGGATGCTCATGAACTCCGACGCCGTCGTCACGATGCATTCCTGGGGCATCAGCGCGCCGACCGGGTGGATCGCCTGGAAGCCGGGCGCGAGCCGATTCACCTGCTCGAAGCGCTTGCGGGTCGTCTCGATGCGCGGGTCGCTGTGATAGGTCTCGGTCTCGGCCGGAGGACAGGGATCGTCGATCTCCCAGGAGAGCGGCGCACGGTTCCCCGGGTCCTCAGCGAGCAGGCCATAGAGCAGCGTCGTGCCGGTCCGGGGCAGTCCCACGATGAAGAGCGGCCGCTCGATCTTCTCCCAGGCGACCGCGTGATGATGGTTGCGGTAGTTGGCGAGCTGAAGGCGATGCGTCAGGAGCTCGATCATCTGGCGCCGCGCAAAATAGCGGCCGAAGAGATTCAGGCGGGCTTCTTTCTCGAGGGATTCGAGGAGCTTCGAGAAGCCCGCCCGGAAGCTAGGCAGCCCGAGATCGTAGAGCTTGGACTGCTTCTTGGCGGCGGCGATCAGACCGCCGCTCGAGAGGTCGATCGGCACGACGTCCATACGCGCGAGAGCGCGACCCAGGGCATTGAGCGCCTTGATCGGCAGTGGACGAAACGGCTTTGCCAGGTTGTTGCCGACCATCGACTCGACTCTCGAATCCTCTTTCGAAGCGATCCCCCGCTCCGCGCTATTCCGTTTTCCGGTCCAGGCCCTGGACCACGCTCCGGTCCGCCCTCTGGGAGCTCCGAAGCTCGGACTCCGCCCTCGCCATCGCTTCCCGGTATTCGGCGATCCGCGCGAGCTTGATCTGCTCGTAGCCACGGACGCGATCGGGAAGCTCGGCCAACGCTATCGCGCTCGCGTAATTTTCGCGCGTGAGCAGCGCCAGCACGCGGTCGATCGCAGCTTCGTACTCGCCCGGGAGAATCCGTTCGAGTCGCCGGACCTCCGCGTAGCCAAAGACATCGAAGGGCGTACCACGAAGGCCGCGCAGGCGTGCCAGCAATCGGACGAGGGGCGTCGCCCAGGTCCCGATCGCGATCTTCTTCCGGACGCCCATCGCGCGGAGGATCGGAGGATGTAGCCGCCAGGCGAGCCGACCACGGGCCCCAGCAACCTCGCGCGCCGCCGCCGTGGCGTCCGCGTCGGTCATGAGTCGCGCGACCTCGTACTCGTCCTTGTACGCGAGCAGCTTGAAGAAAGCCGCCGCCACGGCGCCAAGCAGCGCATCCCGATTCGGACTGCCCTCCCCGACCACCGCTCGCTCCGCGCGCGCCACCCGCTCGACCCCGGCGAGCCAGGTCGCAATCGCGCGTCGCCTGCCCGGCCGCAGCACACCCCCCCAGGCCTCGAGCTCGCTCGCATAACGCAAGAGCTCGACCGCGAGCGGCCGGTCCGCCGAAACGAGCGCCGCGAGCCGCCGAGCCACCTCGGCCGACACGCGGCTCTGCGTCGGCACGACCTCGAGCTCGGACGGCTCGGCGACCGATCCCTGCCGCCGCGCGCGCGCCACCGCATCGGCGTCGGCGATCTGTGCTCGCCCCCAGCGAAATGCGGCGAGGTTCGGCTCGACCGAGACGCCATTCAAGCGGATCGCCTGCTCGACCTTCTCCGCCTCGATCGGCAGACAGCCCGCCTGGACCGCCATTCCGACGACAAAGAAATTGGCGGTCGTGGTCGAGCCGAAGAGATCCTGGGTGATCACCGCAGCGTCGGCCCAGAAGCCCGCCTGGCTGCGCGTCGCATCGGCGATGCGCTTGATCAGG
>JANNQH010000528.1:0-1661 GCA_031400655.1 Deltaproteobacteria bacterium
TGAAGGACGCCCAGTCCCGCGACGGCTACGACTTCCCGGTCGAGTACATGTTCAAGCACGTGCCGAAGGAGCTCTACGGCGCGGCGAACCCGATCGACATCACGCTCCACGAGATGGACAAGTACGGCATCGAGCGCGGCCTCATCGGCGTCGGCGGCGACGTCTCCGCTCGGGCGCTCAAGGAGCATCCCGATCGCTTCATTCCGTCGGGCAGCGTCGATCCGAATAACGGGATGGAAGGCATCCGCAAGATGGTGCGCGAGTACGAGGAGTACGGCGTGCGGGCCTTCGGCGCGTTTCCGGCGGGCTGCCATCCGCAGGTCGCGATCGACGACGCGAAGTTCTATCCGTACTACGCGAAATGCGTCGAGCTGGGCGTTCCGATCTTCGTCTGTGCGGGCGTCCCGGGGCCGCGGGTTCCGATGGCGTGCCAGCACGTCGAGCGGATCGACCGCGTGATGTACGACTTCCCCGAGCTCGTGTTCGTTACGCGCCACGGCTGCGAGCCGTGGGAGCAGCTCGCGATGAAGCTGATGCTCAAGTGGCCAAACCTCTACTACTCGACCTCGGCCTTCGCCCCGAGCCACTACCCGAAGGCGATCATCGACTACGCGAACACCCGCGGCGCCGACAAGATCATCTACGCGGGCTATTTCCCGATGGGGCTCTCGCTCGAGCGGATCATGGGCGACATGCCGAAGGTCCCCTTCAAGGACAATGTCTGGCCGAAGTTCCTGCGCGAGAACGCGCTAAAGGTCCTGAAGCTGGCATGAGCGCGGCGAATCCCGATCCCGAGGCGCTCGCGCGCGCCGCGGCGCAGGTGCGCCGGCTGATCTCCCATCTGCGCAAGACGAAGGCCGGGCGCGCGAGCCTCGAGCGCGTCGAGCGCGAGGTCGCAAAGCTCAATGCCGAGCTCGCGCCCCACGACCATCCCGGCCCCTACGGCCAGGCGGCCCTCGAGGTCGCGGTCATGCTCGAGCAGGGCGGACCGCCGCTGCATCTCTCGCCTGCGGAGTTCTTCCCGTACAGCCCGATCGTCGGCCCGCGCAATCCGCTCTCGCCGCTCGTCGTGTTCGAGCAGAAGGGCGAAGCGATGGTCGCGACCCATGTCTTCGACGCGCCCTGGAACGGCCCGCCCGGCTCGGTCCACGGTGGCGTCATCGCGCTCGTCTTCGACGAGCTGCTCGGCTGCATCGGTGCCGTCTCGGACGTCGGCGGCTTCACGGGAACGCTGACGATCGTCTACCGCTCGCTGACGCCAATTGGCCGCGAGATCCGCATGCGCTCGTGGATCGACCGCACCGAGGGCGTCAAGACCTTCATCAAGGGCACGATGCACTGCGACTTCCCCGCTCCCGATACCCTCTGCGCCGAGGCCGAGGGCGTCTTCATCCGCCCGAAGCGCCAGCTCGGCCGCGACGCCCTCGAGCGGACGGGGCACGGCTAGAACCGTCGATCGATTATCGGGGATCCCCATGAATTCGCCGACTCAACACCCGCCTGGTCGAAACGTCGAGATAGAGCCGCTGCTCGCGGATTTCGGTGCGATCGTGCACGGCGTCGAGTTTCGCGACCCCGACGCGACGAAGATTCTCGCGGACGCCGTCCACACCTGGGGTGTCGTCTTCTTGCGGGACCAGCGCATGAGCGACGCCGAGCAC
>JANNQH010000529.1:0-2200 GCA_031400655.1 Deltaproteobacteria bacterium
TTTCGCGAATCCGGCAGGCTGCGCGTCGCAAAGGGGCATCTCGTCCCGACTCACGCCCGGATGCATCCGCTCCCCGTTGAATTGGTGGGCGGCGTGCACGTCAGCTCCGAACGCCTGGCTCGCGCGCGTGAGCGCGAGAAGGACTACGCCTCTCGGATGCGCGAGCTCTATCGCTACGAGCTCGTCACCCGGAACTGCGTGACGGCGATCTTCGAGACCTTGAACGAGAGCTTCGGAAACTCCGTCCAGCTCGCTCAGGAGGAGCTCGGCGGCCACATCAGCGGACGGCGATCGCTGGCTTTCATTCCGTTCGTCTCCGCATCGAGGGTCGACGACGACTACCGGGTCGTCGCGCGCGAAACGATCTGGTCCTATCGCCAGGCGCGACTACGCGAAATGAGGAAGACGGAGAACCCCATCTGGATCGCGCTGCGCGAGTCCAATCCGTTGAGCGCGAAGAGCTATCGGCGGCGTTCGGCGGATTCCTTCTTCCTCTTCTTCACCGACGAGACCGTGCTGCTGCGCCCGCTGTTTGGCGCCTTCAATCTCGTCGCGGGGCTGGGAGAGAGCCTCGTCGGATTGGTGACCGCTCCCGTCGACCGGGGCAGGATCTTGACGCGGGGCCTTCGCGGAACCTTCGTCAGTCTACCTGAGCTCGCCTTCTGGAATATCCGAAAGGGATCGAACGACTGGATCCCGCCGGAGCACCGCGACCTTTCGCCCGTCGTCGTGGCCTCGCCGCCGAGTCGCGATGCTCGGGACGAGACGTGTTGCTCGTGATCGAGCGGTTCGTTCCCATGCCGAGTCCCGTCAACAGGAAGGTCGGCTGAGCGTTCACCGTCCGGGCGAGGGCTCTCGTGCTTCCGCGCTCGGCGCCGCAGGGATTCGGTAGTCGCCATACCACGGCCGGTAGTCGCGGCCGTAACCCCAGCGATACCAGGTGGGGAAGAGCGGGTGCCCGCCCGCGCGGACGCCGATCCACATCAGCCATGCGACGAAGGCGCTCGCGCGTTCGTCGACGCAACGCCGCAACTCGACGTCGGTCGCAGCGCGGCGGGTGTGCACATGCGCTCCCGCCGCTGGCACAGGCGATCAGGACGCCGACGAGCGGACGCGACATGAGGTGCCTCTCCACGGCGGGCCAAGCATGATAGTGGTGATGCGATCCTCTGTGCGACACGTCGTCGCCATGGCTGTCACCCTTCGTGTCGGATTGTCCCCGGGCGTTCTGAGTGCTTTGGGTGCGCGTTTGCGCGGCTTCGACTTGAATCGATACCCCCTCAGAGCGCTAGATTGAGATCGTATATGCCGACCGGGAGGGGCAATGGAGATTCTCGACGAGCTGACCGAGCGGGACGAGCAGGGCGGCGCCCTCGGCCGTCATTCGGTTATGTTGGTTGCGCTCATCCTGATGATGTTTGCGCTGCCTGTCCTCGAATGGGCTCCCGGCCGCGGGGCCCGGTTCCCGATCCTGTTCTGCCTCGTCCTGCTGGCCGCGGTCTATATGAACCGCACGCAGAAATGGATGCTTTGGGCTGCGATCTTTGTTGGCGGCGCCGCCGCGGTCGGATTGGCGACCGCGCACGCGACGGGGTCCGGCACGCTGCGGATCACCGCCGAGGTGCTTGGTCTGATCCTGCTCGCCTTCACGACCTTCGTCCTGCTGAACACGTTGTTGCAGACGAGAAGGGTCGTGCTCGACACGATCGTCGGCGGCGTCTGCGTCTACCTGCTGATGGGTTTGTGTTATGCCGTCGTCTACCGCCTGCTGATCGATCTCGACCCCGGCGCGATCCTGCAGGGCGGAAACCCCCTCGCGGTTCTGCCGGACGATCCGAGCTCGCTCCCCGCGCGGCTGCTCTATTTCAGCTTCATCACGCTGACGACCGTCGGCTTCGGGGACATCACGCCGCACGACGAGCTTGCCCAGATGGTGTCCGCCAGCGAAGCCATCATGGGACAGCTCTATCTCGCCATCTTTATCGCACGTCTGATGACGCTCTATCTGACGAACGAGCTGTCGCGACGCGGGGGCGAGGGGCCGGTCTAGCCAGTCTGTCTAACGCCCGTGGCGCAGCAACACGCCCGAGTGGACGTTGGTCTGCTCGTCGTTCTCGATCGTGATCTGGCCGTTCACGACGACGAAGCGATAGCCCGTGCCCGCCGAGGCGACCCGGTACTCGTCGCCCGGGAGATCGTG
>JANNQH010000530.1:0-5126 GCA_031400655.1 Deltaproteobacteria bacterium
CTGCTCGGCGTCCCGCCCACGGATTTCGCGCGCTTTCACGCCTGGTCGCGGGATCTCTCGCTGGCCTTCGGCTCACGCATCGCCAGCGAACGCCCCCGCATCGAGGCGGCGCTCGGAAACCTCTCCGACTACGTCGACGGCCTGATCGCACGCTGCCGAAGGTCACCGGGCGAGGACCTCACTTCTGCCCTCGTCGCCCTCGAGTCCGCCGACGGCGACCACCTCGACGCCGACGAGCTGCGCGCGATGGTGACCGTGCTGATCTTTGGCGGCCAGGACACGACCCAGTGTCAGCTCGCCTGCGCGCTGGCCACCTTCGCCCGCCACCCGGACGCCTGGCAATTCCTGGCGGCACATCCCGAGCACGCCCTGCGCGCCGCCGAAGAAGTCCTCCGCTACGAAGGCGCCGGCTCGGGCAACCCGCGCACGGCACTCGAAGACATCGAGTACCGCGGCCTCGCGATCAGGGCCGGCACGGTCGTCCTGCCCTCGGCGCCGGCGGCCAATCGCGATCCGAAGGTCTATCCCGACCCCGACCGCTTCGACATCCTGCGGAGCCACGCCGAACCGATGCTCACCTTCGGCGGCGGCGTTCATTTCTGCCTGGGGGCGTCGCTCGCGCGGGTAGAGGTCGCAGAAGTCCTGCCGCTGCTGGCGCAGCGGATGCCGAAGCTCGCGCTCGACGGCGAGATCGAATGGCGCAGGGGCTCGCTGATCCGCGGACCGGAACGACTACCGATCCGGTTCTGAACGGTCGGCTTTCAGAGCCAATCCGGCGCCGGCAAACCTCTCTCCCTCAAAAAGGCCGGATTCCACATCTTGCTCTGGTAGCGCGTCCCCGAGTCGCACAAGATCGTCACGATCGTATGCCCCGGGCCGAGCTGCTTCGCGAGCCGTAATGCGCCGGCGACATTGATGCCGCTCGAGCCGCCGAGGTAGAGCCCTTCCTGCTTCAAGAGATCGAAGGCGATCGGCAGCCACTCGTCGTCGGGAATCTGATAGGCGACGTCGATCGGCGCGCCCTCGAGATTCGCGGTGATGCGACCCTGCCCGATGCCCTCGCTTATCGAGCTGCCCTCTGCCTTCAGCTCGCCGTGGGCGTAGTAGTGGTAGAGCGCAGCGCCGAGCGGGTCGGCGAGGCCGATCACGACCTTCGAGTTGCGCTGCTTGAGCGCCAGGCCCACACCCGCGATGGTGCCCCCGGTTCCGGCGCTGCAGATGAAGCCGTCGACCCGACCGTCGGTCTGCTCCCAGATCTCGACGCCGGTCGTGCGCCGATGGCCCTCGCGGTTGGCGACGTTGTCGAACTGGTTCGCCCAGATCGCGCCCTGCGGCAGCTTCGCGGCGAGTTCCTCGGCGAGGCGCCGCGAGACGTGGACGTAGTTGCCGGGATCCTTGTACGGCTTGGCCGGCACCTCGCGCAGGTCGGCGCCGCACAGCCGCAGCATGTCCTTCTTTTCCTGGCTCTGGGTATCGGGAATCACGATCACGGTCTTGTAACCGCGGGCGTTTCCGACGAGGGCGAGACCGATTCCGGTATTGCCGGCGGTGCCCTCGACGATCGTTCCACCGGGTTTTAGCGAGCCGTTCGCCTCGGCGTCCTCGACGATCGCGAGCGCGGCGCGGTCCTTGACCGAGCCGCCCGGATTCAAGAACTCGGCCTTGCCGAGGATCTCGCAGCCCGTTTCCCTCGATGCCCGCTCGAGCCGGATCAGCGGCGTATTGCCGATCGCCCCGAGGAACCCCTGGCGCACATCCATCAACGACGTCCCAGTCGCCGGTCGATCGCGGTCGGCCGGCCGTCGCCGGTCGGCTGATAGACCACTCGAACCTCGCCCACGACGGCGCGAAATTCTTCGAGCGCCCGGAGACTCTTCATCTCGAATGTGTCGAAGCCGCTGCGCAGCATGAAGGGCAGCTGCTCGCAGAGCACATCGCCGATCGCCCGGAGCTGGCCCTTGTATCCGAAGCGCTCACGCAACAAGCGCGCCGACGAGAAGGCTCGCCCGTCCGAGAAGACGGGGAAGTCGAGGGCGACGAGCGCTATGCGATCGAGGAAGGGCGCGAGGGACGCCGGCGTCTCCTTCGATGCGAGCCAGACCCCGAGCGGCGCCGTCCGCGCCAGCAGCTCGTCGTGCTCCGCCAGGAAACGAGAGAGCGAGACGAGGATCGCGCCCTCGGCGGGAATCGCCGCGCCTTCTTCCACTCGCTGATAACGGTCGGGGACGATCGCAGGCCCGTCGGTCCGGCTCTCAATGAGCGCCATATACCCGCTCCTTGAAGGGGTCCTGGCCGACGCGCCGATAGGTGTCGATGAAGGCTTCACCCTGAATTCGCAGCTCGAGGTAGGTGTCGACGATCTTCTCGACCACGTCGATCACTTCGTCCGCCGAGAAGCCACGACCGAGGATCTTGCCGAGGGCGGCGTCTTCGGAGGCCGAGCCGCCGAGCTGGATCTGGTAGTGCTCCTCGCCCTTGCGGTCGACGCCGAGGATGCCGATGTGGCCGACGTGGTGGTGGCCGCAGGCGTTGATGCAGCCCGAGATCTTGATCTGCAGCTCGCCGATCAGCTCGAGGCGATCGCGGTCGGCGAAGCGTTCGGTGAGCCGCTCGGCAATCGGGATCGAGCGCGCGTTCGCGAGGGCGCAGTAGTCGAGACCCGGGCAGGCGATGATGTCGGACAGGAGACCGATATTCGACGCCGCGAGACCACCCGCCGCCAGCCGGTCGAAGAGCGCGGGCAGCCTCTCCCGCTCGACGTGGGGCAGCACCAGGTTCTGGGCGTGGGTAACGCGGATCTCGCCGAAGCTGAACTCATCGGCCAGGTCCGCCACGAGATCCATCTGCTCGGCCGTCGCATCGCCGGGCGGCATACCGATCGGCTTGAGCGAGATGTTCGCGATCGCATAGCCCGCGACTTTGTGCGGGCCCACGTTATGTCGAACGAAGGCCGCGAAGTCCCGATCGCTCGCCACACGGGCGTCGGTCGCCTGCGCCCGCTTCGAAAGCGCCCGGAAGGCCGGCGGCTCGAAATGGCGAGCAATGCGATCCATCTCGGCCTTGGGCAGCTTGAGTGTCGAATCCTTGATCTCGGCCCATTCGAGGTCGACCAGTCGCTTGAACTCCTCGGCACCGATCTCGTGGACTGTGACCTTGATGCGGGCCTTGTACTTGTTGTCGCGGCGGCCGAGCTGGTTGTAGACGCGCAGGATCGCCTCGAGGTACGAGAGCAGATCCTCCTTCGCAAGGAATTTCCGGATCGTCGTCCCGATGAAGGGCGGGCGGCCGAGGCCGCCGCCCACGATCACCTCGAAGCCCGCCTGCCCCGATCCGTCGCGGCGCATGATGAGGCCGATGTCGTGGACCTTGACCGCGGCCCGGTCCTGCTCGCTGCCGGTCACCGCGATCTTGAACTTGCGCGGCAGGAAGGAAAATTCCGGATGGAGCGTCGACCACTGGCGAATGATCTCGCACCAGATCCGCGGATCCTCGATCTCGCCTTCTGCTGCACCGGCAAACTGATCAGAGGTCACGTTGCGGATGCAGTTGCCGCTCGTCTGGATCGCGTGCATCTCGACTTCGGCGAGCTCAGCCAGGATGTCGGGGGTCTCCTCGAGCTTCGGCCAGTTGAACTGGAGGTTCTGGCGAGTCGTGAAATGGCCGTAGCCCTTGTCGTAGCGCCGCGCGATGAAGGCGAGCTTGCGCATCTGGCGAGAATCGAGGGTCCCGTAGGGAATCGCGATACGGAGCATGTACGCGTGGAGCTGGAGGTACAGGCCGTTCATCAGCCGCAGCGGCCGGAACTGGTCCTCCGTGAGCTCGCCAGCGAGGCGCCGCTCCACCTGGCGACGGAACTGGGCCACACGGTCCTGCACGAGCTCATGATCGTATTCGTCGTAGCGGTACATCTCTAGACCTCCCGGGACTCCGCCTGCTTGCCGAGATCCAGTCGCACCGTCGGCCCGAAGCAGCGGATCAGCTCGCGATAGCGCGTCGGGCGCAGGCCCTCGGCCGAGCGCTCCACGTCGATTAGATAAGGATCGATCACCCTGTGCTGATCGTTGGCCTCGCAGAGACCGATCGCAACCAGCTCCTCGGCGCGGGCAGCATCCTGCGCGACGCTCGCCTCTTCGAGGCGGAGCTTCCAAACGCCGCGGCCACTGGCCGGCTCGGCGGCCAGGAATACGACGAGCCCGTCCGACAGGCGATTGGCGATCACCACCTGATCCATCCCTGTCCCATCCTTTCCACTCACAGAGCCACTCACAGAGCCACTCGCAGATCCACTCGACCCGAGGCGCCCGCATCACGCAGGCCCCCGTCGCCGCCCCTGCCAGCCCGCTCGGGATGGCTGCCGAGGGCCCGAAAAGCGCGCACCCGATCACCAAAAACGTGAGGAAATCCAGCGTCTTGCAGGCGAATAGCAAAGCATGGTGAAGCGTACTCGACGGCCTTGTCCTTGGCAACGAAGGATCCCGACCCGGTGATTCGTGGGCGGTCCGCAGCCGTGAGCGCTCGCGGTCCGTGCTCATGCCTCCTCGAGCTCGTGCGTTACGATCACCGACGTCACGCCGAGATTCCGCCGGAGCTCGCCGACGAGCTGCCCGATGAAGTCGCTCTCTTCGAGCTGAAGCGTCTTCCAGCCCGGCAGCTCGAACACACCCGGCCGGTCGATCGCGCAGAGCCGCGGATCCCTCGACCTTGACGGCTGTCGTCCCCGCCGTTAATTCGGCCCTGTGAAGAATCTCGAATCAGCTCTGATCAGCGGCCTGAATGCGGACCGCGCTGGGAGTCTCGTGCTCGCGAGTGCCTCGCCCCGACGGCGGCAGATCCTCTCGGAAGCCGGCCTGTCCTTCGACGTCCAACCTTCGACGATCGAGGAACGGGCTCGAGCGGGCGAGCCAGCCGAGGCGCTGGTCGAGCGTCTCGCGAGGGAGAAAGCCATCGATGTGGCAGGGGAGCTGGCCCAGGGTCCGGCGCGCCCCGAAAACGGCCTCGCACCAGCGCGGACTTGATCAGTTCGGGCCGCGAAACCGAGGCATCCGCGGTGACCAGCAGCACGACCATCCACTGGTGCAGTTGCTGGAAGCCGAGGATCGTGATGGCCTGGCGATAGCTCTTGATCT
>JANNQH010000531.1:0-7740 GCA_031400655.1 Deltaproteobacteria bacterium
ACCCCCGGCGACACGATGTTGGTCCGGCGGAAGGGACCGAAGATGCCCGTCGGCATGAGGTCGAAGCGGCGGGCCCCGTAGAGCGGGTCGAAGTCGTGGGAATCATCGTCGGAGGGATCGTCGTTGCCCGAGGCGTAGTCGAATTGCGCCGCAATGCGGGGCGTCCAGGGGACCCCAAAGGTGTATCCGAGCTCGGCGTGGACCATCCAGGCCTGTTGATCGCGGGTTCCCTGGGCCGCCGTCTTGCGGTCGCCGAACTGTGCGGCGACCTCGCCCTCGTAATCGATCTGCGATGGTGCTGGCCCTCGATAGCCGCGCAGACCGTAGGTCCGATAGCTGCGATTGCCGGGGAGATCGTTCAGACCAAAATAATACGCGTCGAGCTTGAGCCAGGGATTGCGGAGATCCTCGTACGCGATGCCCCAGAAGCGGCGACGCGTCGAGAGCCGGTCGTTCATGAGGTCGCTGTTCCGAATCGCGACCGGCAGCGTGTAGAAGCCCCGCACGCGCCACTTGCGATCGTCGCTCCCGAGCTGAAGGTGGACCCCGTCGAACGCGTTCACCGTATTGCGGAAATCGTTCCGGGCAACCAGCCGGCGCGAGGCCACGTCGATCGTGAGGCGACCGAGGTGCACGTCGGCGCGCAGCCCTTGACCGAGTAGATCCTTCTGCGTCGCCGACACGAAGAGCTGGAGCACATCGAGATGATTGATGCCGTTATTCGTGAAATCGTTCGGCCGATCGTTGAAGATGCGCGCGTCCTGGAATTCGCCGAGGAGTCGGATGCCGACGGGTGTATCGACGCCGATCCGGACGCGCGAGCGCTGTACGACCTGCGTCTGCTTCTGGGATTCGCCCGGGCGCCACGGATCGTCGAGGAATTCGAATCGGTTCCGGTGATCGACGGCGAGGTCGAGCCAATCGGGCAGGCGCAGCATGTCGTGGAGCTGGCGACCCCAGGTGACGTTCTCGGCGTGGAGGACGGCGTCGGCGGTTTCGGTTGGTTTGAAGACGGTCGGGGTAACAGAGACAGCCGGGACAGGAGGTGTGGGTGTGGGCGCGGCCTGGTTGGGCACACGTGCGTCCGGCGCGGCGAGGGCGGGGATCGAAGCGAGAACCATCGCCATCGTGGCCGCGAGGAGGCGATCGACGCGGAGGCGGCGGCAGGGGAATCGCATCGACGCGGGAGCCTCCTGACACCGCAGGCATTCGGGGTCGAGGGTTTATATCAGACAGGGAATAGCAGTCGAGGGGTGAGCGGGGAACTTCCGAGTCAGGCCTGCTGATCGACGTCGAACGGCGAATGGCGCCAGGGCACAGCTTCGCAACTACGGCACTTCGTGAAGAGGCGAACACGAACCGAGAACACCGAGCGACATCTCGCAGCGCAGTCGCGGTCGGAGTGAATATCCGGTCCGCATCGAGGTTCGGAATCTCGATGGAATCGTCACGAATTCGATCGCCCGCGGACGGAAGTCACGAAATCGAGCTGGTGAAGAGACGTTGGAGCTCCCCGATCGCGAGCGCGCCGAGATCCGACCCGAGAAGATCCGCGGGTATCTTCTCTCGTCGAGTCACCCGTCCGGCCAGCACAAGTCGTCGGTCTACTTCGGCCTGGGATACACATTCGAGAACTGGGAGCGCCTTTCCGCAGACCTGCTCGCGCTCGCACAAAGCGGTGATGCAGAGCGGGTCCCTTCGCTGTACGGCGAGAAGTTCCGTATCGTCGGGAGAATCGTGGGCCCGAACGGCCGGTCGGTGGTCTTGCTGTCGATCTGGCTTCGTGGTCACGGGGATCCGATCCCTCGACTCGTCACAGCCTATCCGGCGAGGTGAAGGTCATGAGATTCAAGATGCTCGATTCAGTCGTGTTGGACCGGGATCTACCGGAATACGGGCTCTGCAAGGGTGACCTCGGCGCAGTCGTCGAGGTCTATGAACCCGACGGACTCGAGGTCGAGTTCGTGACGGCCTCGGGTGATACGGAAGCCGTCCTTACGCTCCACGACTCGGACGTTCGTCCGGCTGAGAGCAATGATCTGATCTCCGTCCGACCAATCCGCCGCTCGGCTTAGTCCGGGTTCGAGGTGAGTCCCCGGGTGCTTCGGTCGGTGTCCTGCCCCCCCTGCTGCGGCAACAACAAGTCCTCCAGAAAGAACGCCGCCAGCTCCGCCCGCCCCGCGAGCCCCGACTTGCGGTAGACCGCGATTGCGTGCTGCCGGACCGTCCGCTCACTCCGATCGAGCACGCCCGCCGCCTCTTTATGCCCGAGCCCTTTCAAGAGGAGCAGCGCGACCTCCTTCTCCGCCGGCGTCAGCCCCCAGCGTTCGAACTGGGCCTCGATCGCGGCGCCGAGGCCGGCGAGGAGTCGGGTCGCCTCGTCCCGCCAGCGGTCGCGTTCGACCTCGCGGTCACGGAGCGCCTGCTGTGAGCCGGCGAGCTCGGCGTTCGCGCCGCGCCAACCGCGCCATAGATAGGCGACGCCGCCAAGGCAGAGGCAGATGAAGGAGGCTTCGAAGAGGACGTGGAGGGAGAAAATCGTCGCCGGCTGATCGAGGAGCAGATCGATGGCGCCGAAGGCCGCGATCGCGGCGAGGAGCGCCGTGAGCCCGCCCCGAAAACGCGGATCCAGGTCATCTGACGGAGCGCTCAAGTCTCTTTCACCCCCGGGCCGGATGTTCGATCGTCTGCCTCAGGGCATCCGACGGATGGACGCGGCGGCGCCGTGCACCGACGATGCGGACCGAACAGACCGCGACCCCGCCCGACCCGGGCCAAGGGACGCATTCAAAGGAGGCCGCCATGTTGCCCGATCCGCTTCACCCCGCGCTCGTCCACTTCCCGATCGTCCTCGCCCTGCTCGCCCCGCTGCTCGCGGCGGGATTCCTCTGGGCGATCCATACCCGCCGGCTGCCCGCCCGCGCCTGGATTGCGGTCGTCGTGCTGCAGGCCGTGATCCTCGGATCGGCGTGGTTCACGGCCGAGACCGGCGAGGACCAGGAAGAGCGCGTCGAACGCGTCGTCCGCGAATCCGCGATCGAGGAGCACGAAGAGGCCGCCGACTGGTTCATCTGGATCGCGGCGGTGACCCTGCCCATCACCGGCGTCGGGATCTTCACCGGCGGCCTCGGAACAGGCGCCCGCAGCCTCGCCCTGGCCGGAACCCTGCTCGCCGCCCTCGCCGTCGCGCGGGTCGGCCATACCGGCGGCGAGCTCGTCTACAAGCACGGTGCCGCCCTCGCCTACCTCGACGGCCCGACCGCCGCCAAGGCCCTCGGCCGCAAGGCGATGAAGAAGCTCTTGTCCGGGGAGGGCTTCGAGATCAACGCCGGGGCAACAGGCGCGGGCGCAGTCCCGAGCCCGAGCAGCGCCGATGGCTCCTCCGACGGCTCGATCCCCGACGAGCGCAGCCGAGGCGAATGAGCTCGCGTAACATGACACGCGGCGACACGCCCCCAAGCGAGAGGCCCCCCGATGAGCCAACCCGGATCCGCCGAAGCCATCACCGCCGCCGTCGAGGAGATGCGAACGCTCCTGCAAGCCGACGGCGCCGACTTGACGATCAAGGAGCTGAACCCCGGCGCCGCCCGGCTCCACCTGGTCGTCGAGCTCGCGAACGTCGAGTGTCTCGACTGCGTCGTCCCGCCCGACATGCTCCGGCGCGTGATCACCGACGCGATCGCAAAGAAATCCCCCGGCGAGCTCGAAATCCTGATCGACGATCCGCGGGAGGCCTGACCCGATGACTGCCTCCGCCCGCCGCCTCCGCATCCGCGTCCCGACCGCGCGCCCGCCGTCCGATAGCGGCGCCCCGACCTTCCTTCTCAATCGCCCCATCGCGGGCCTGAAGGTCGGTCTCCGCCACGAAGGCTCCTGGCGTTCGTGGATACTGATCGTCGAGGAGTGGCAGGGCTTCCTGCGCCGCGATGGCGCGACGCCCGTCGTCGTGAAGACCGGTGAGCGCACGGCCGCCGAAGGCGAGCGGACCCGCGCCCTCGTCGCCGAATGGGCCCAGTCCGTCGACTGCGGCATCTCGGGCCTCGGCACCTGCGGCTCGTGTACCTCCTGGAGCGTGCACGACGCCGTCTCCCTCGAGAAGCAGAAGCGCCCCGCGATCGTCGCCGTGACAGAGGAGTTCGCGCAGCACGCGCATAACATGGCGAACCACCTGGGCCACAAGGATCTCAAGGTCCTCGTGCTCCCCTACCCCCTCGAAGCGCGCCCCGAAGAGGAGCTGCGCAAGATCGCCTTCGAGTACTACCCGCAATTCCTCGAGCTGCTGGGGGCGACCGCGGCCCAGGGAGCGAAGAAGTGACGAGCCCCCAGGCGAGCCCGCTCACCGCCGAGACGATCGACCTCGACGACGATCCCGAGGCCCTCTACGCGCTCTCGCTCGAGCAGGGCTGGGGCGACGGTGTGCCGATCCTGCCGCCGACCGACGCGCGGATCGAAGCGCTGCTCGCCGCGACGCCGCATCCGCCGGACCACATCGTCGGCGTGCTGCCGCCGCGCAACGGCGTCGCGACCGTCGAGCTCGCGGCGACGAACGCCGCCATGGCCGGCGTCGAGCCCGCCGCCTTCCCGCTCGTGCTGGCCGCCCTCGAAGCGATCAGCACCCCCGAGTTCAACGCCTTCGCGCTGACGACGACGACCTCCTCCGTCTTCCCGATGCTGATCGTGAACGGCCCGAGTCGCGACGCGCTCGGCATCAACTACCGCGCAGGCTGCCTCGGCGGCGCCGCGGGCCGCGGCTCGATGACGATCGGCCGCGCCGTCTCGTTATGCCTGCGAAACGTCGGAGGCCAGAAAGCCGGCGAGACCTCGCGCACCGTCTTCGGCCAGCCCGCTCGCTTCGGCCTCTGCTTCGGCGAGTGGGAGGAGCGCTCGCCCTGGCCGTCTCTTGCCGTGCGCCGCGGCTTCGCCGCGACGCAGGACGTCGTCACGGTTCACGGCGCCAAGGGCACATTTCCCCTCGCCGACGTCAACAACGACAGTGCCGAGGACCTCGCCTACACGATCGCGAAGTCGATCGCGTTCCCGATGAACAACTGGTACCTCGAGCCGACGGGGGGGAGCGGGCAGCTCGTGCTGTGCGTCAATCCGATCTGGGCGGCACGGTTCGGCGAGGCGTTTCCGAAGATCGAGTCGTTCCAGGAGTATTTGTTCGAGAATGCCTGGCAGCCGATCGAGCTCTGGCGGCCGGCGAACGCGAAGATCCTGCGCGATAAGGGGCGGGTCGACGCGCAGGGGCGGGTCATGCTCGTCGAAAGGCCGGAGCAGTTGGTGCCGGTCGTGTGTGGGGGGCTCGGGAGCTTGCACGCGGTCGCGCTGACGAGCTTTTGTGAGAGTGAGATGCAGAGTGTGGCGGGGCTTGGGAAGTAGGCGGACGGCATGAGTACTTTCGTCCCTCGTCTGGTTCCGCGCGCGGTCGAGGTCGATGTCGCCGCCGACGAGTTGAGGGTCGTCCTGTGGGACGGACGTCGTCTCTCGGTCCCCTTGGCCTGGTTCCCAAAATTACTCAGGGCCAGCCCGAAGGAGCGCTCGAACTTCAAGATCCTTGGCGGAGGGATCGGGATCCATTGGCCCGACATCGACGAGGATCTGAGCGTGCAGGGATTGCTTCGTGGCGTTCGAGTTCCGGGACCCGCGCCGCAGCTCTAGCTCGCGGCCTTCCATTTAAGGCCGGGTTTCATCTTCGATCGTGCGCATTCCCTCAGATACAGATTGATCAGCGTCTGATACGGGATCTCCGTATCCTCGGCGAGCGTCTTGAAGTAGTCGAGAGTTTCCTCATCGAGGCGGATCGTGATCTGCTTCTTCAGCTGCTTGGCGTACGGATTGGGTTTCCCCTTCGAGAAGTCGTATTTGGCTCTCATCTGCTCCACCTCTTGTCGTAGTCGCGGCGCTCTTCGCGGTGCGCCTTGCGAGCTGAAATGATTCGAGTGACGGAATCGCCTGGTCCCCGGCGACGACGGAACCTCTACTTCAGGACCGAGTTGAGCCGAGGCTGTCGATCGCAGAGGCAAGCTGCATGGTAACGACGTGCTCAACCAGTCCGGTCATCACGCTCAAATCCGGCTCCAAACCATCTCGTACGCTTCTATCGGCCGCCCTCAGACCTTCGATATATCGTTGGCGTTCGTTGTAGATGAGCGTCGGGGCCTGCGGAAGACCGGGCGGAACCATGCCCAGGTCCAAACAAATGACGAGGTAGCTGAGGGCTCGGGCGGTTCGACCGTTCCCGCCCTTGAACGGATGAATCCAGTTGAACCGCCAGAGCGCGAACGCCGCTCTCACCATCGCTGATTGCAAATCGCGGTTTCGATTGAGGATATCCACCAGGTCACGAACGAGGCCCGGGACTCTCGCGGCATCAGGCAGAACGTGATCGCTTTCCCGAATAACGACGTGATGTCCCGCATCGCGAAATTGCGCGCCGCAGCCGTAGATGTCCCGGATCGCGATCTTGTGAAACTCGAGAACGTGGGATTCGCGAATGTCCGTGATGCGAAGGTCGTTGACCAGATACGAGATGTAGTCGAGCTGCTCGACGCCGTTGCGCGCCTCGAGCCCGGCTTTCACACCCGGATCGCAGAGCAACGGTCCGGCCACTACTTACTCCGGCGACTGGTCTCCCGGGCCGCCTTCGTTGCCATGTCACGAGTCACGTCGGCGTTCTCGATGACAGTCGTGCCGTAGGCCCAATCCGCCCGCTCCTCGTCATTCGGCCGGTCTCGGATCTCGCCACGCGCCTTGAGCTTCTTGACCTCGGCTTTCAACGCTTCGTAGGACTTCTTCGTCATGAGATCCCTCTTGTGACCTGGGCGAAAGTAACGCGAAGCTCAATCGCTGTCGAACTGGCCCCGACGCCAACCGACCCATGCTGGTTCGAATCGGCCAACGAGCAGATCCCGCGGCATGGATTCGTCTCGCAACACGACAGAAAGCGCCTTGCTGGGAGGGTGGAGCTGCTCGTGCCGGAGGGATGTGAACCGCTGTACTCTGGCCAGGGCTTTCTCATGTGGCTGCGTCGCGGCGCTCGGTCTACTGAGCGATGCCCCCAGCCGAGGACCCCCGATGCAGCGTTACGAGCCCGAAACCATCGAGGCGGCGGATCTCTCGCCCGAGGCGATGTACGAGCTCTTCGAGAAGCACGCCTGGGGCGACGGCCTGCCGCTCGTGCCGCCGACCGCGGAGCGCGTCGAAGCGATGCTCGCCTTCGCCACGGGCGATCCCGACGAAGTCCTCACGACGCTGCTGCCCCGGGCCGGCATCGTGACAAGGCGCGTCGTCGCGATCAACGCCGTGCTCGCCGGGTGTCCGCCGGTCGTCTTTCCCGTGGTGCTCTCGGCGATCCGCGCGCTCGCGCGGCCCGAAGTCAACATCCGCGGCGTCAATGCGACGACGCATCTCGTGGCGCCGATGGTCATCGTCCACGGCGAGATCGTCGCGCGGGCGGGATTCAACGCCGGGGTCGGCGCGTTCGGGCCGGGCAACCGCGCGAACGCGACGGTCGGGCGCGCGGTGCGGTTGATTCTTCTGCACGTCGCCGGTGCGCGCCCGGGCTTCGGCGACGCCGCGACCCACGGCCAGCCCGCCAAGTACACCTACTGCGCCGCCGAGAACCTCGCCGAATGTCCCTGGGAAGGCTACGCCGCGAGCCGCGGCGTCCACGCTCCCTCGGCCGTCACGGTCCACTGCGGCGAAGGCCCGCATAACGTCCACGACGCCGAGGCCGCC
>JANNQH010000532.1:0-3475 GCA_031400655.1 Deltaproteobacteria bacterium
GAGATGGATTGCGCAAAAGAGGTTGACGGCGAGCGCACCGCCGCCCGCGAGCGTCAGCGAAATGGGATTGGGCGCCACCGGCTCCAAGAATTTTCCCCAGGCCGTCCAGAGCGTGGCGATCCCCGGGACGAGCAGGATTGCGGCGAGCAGCATGCCGACCAGCGCGCGCCGATCGGCGCGCCAATCGAGCGCAACCAGGATCAGGGCGTTGACCGAGGCGTCCTCGAGAAAATCGATCGAATCCGCGAACAGCGAGACCGATCCGATCGAGCGGGCAACCGCGAATTCGACCGCGAAATATCCCAGGTTCAAGAGGGCGACGAGCCGCACCGCGCGCCGCAAGAGGCCGATCTCCAGGTGCTCATCCTGCGCGGAAGGCATCATCCTTGCTCCCTCAGAGATAGCTCGCCGCCGAGCGGACGACCCGCCCCTCGCCATCGAAAAAGAAAACCTCCGCCGCAGGTCCGCGAACGCCCTGGTAGTGGAGTACGACGCAGTCCGCGCCAACGAAGGTGGCAATGAGCTCGAAGCGGAGCTCGGGGGCGAGCTCGAGCGCCTTCTTCCAGTAGGCCCCGATCGCGGCCTTGCCATACAGCACGCCCGACGGCTCACCCGCCACCACGGCAATCCGCGGCGACGACATCACGACTTCGTCGCTGTAATGCGAGAGGATCCGTTCGAGATCGTGGCTGTTCCAGGCCTCGATCCAGTCCCGGGCGAAATGTTCCGCGCGCTCGCGGGCGATCACCGCTGCGCGATCTCGGAGAAGGGAACGACTTTCGCCTGGGGCGTCTCGATCTCGCCTTCGGGCAGGAAGTAGCGCCAGAAGACGATCCCGAGAGGTCGCCCCTCGCTGTCGAGCCAGTTCGGCACGCCCGGGTCGCGGTGCGCGAGGACGATGCGGATCGAGCCGTCGGGCTCGAGCCGGGTCTGCTTGCGGTTCAAGCCGATCTGGCGATTGACGTAGTCGTAGGTCATCTGGTGGCGCGTCCAGAGGCAGACATAACCACTGCGGCACGCGGGCCAGCGCGCGGTGATCACGAGCGCCTGGTCGGGGCCGATCAGGTAGGGCGCCATCGAGTAGGCCGCATCGAATGCCGCGAGCCCCAGCGCCCCCGGCTTCACCGGCTTCGGAAACACGTTCGGCAGCTTCGACACGAAGGCCGGCTGCTCGCGGTTCGCCATCGGCGGCATGCCGAGAGTCCGCGCGCGGACGAATCCGGAAACCCGCCGCAATCCGGCCGCGATCGACGCATCGTTCGGCGTCTCGACCGGACGCTGCTCGCCTCCCAAAATCTCGATCGAGAGCGGCACCGAACGAAGATCATCCGCCGCAGCAGTCCGCTCTTCCTCGAAATAATGTCGCGTCGTGATGCGGTTCGCGTTCTCGGGGAGCGCCAGCCAGTTGCGCGGCTTGGCAGGCCCGCCGAGCAGGATCTCGAAGGATCCGTCGGTCGCGACGTCGAACATCGTGTCGTTGATGACGCCATTCGTGCCGGAGCCGAGCGTCCCGTCGCGGGGGCCCGTTTCGACCGTGATCGAGACGTAGACGGCGCCCGCCATTTTTCCACGCACGCGGTAGACGAGACCGTGGCGGACGGGGGCTTCGAAGTAGATCGCGTCGGGGTTGTCGCCGGTAAATTTACGGGTCGGCGAGACGATCTTGCGGAAGGTCGGATGATCCGGGTCGTCCTCGAAATGACTCGCGAGGCCGCCTTGAAGCATGTGCATCACCGCGCGCGTGCCCTCTGCGACGTCCGCATCGGTGTTGAGATTCCACTCGGGTCCGAGGTAGCGCTGGTCGACTTCGCGCAGCAGGTCGATCAGCTCGTGCAGGGCTTTGCGGGATTCGGCCATGGGGGGCTCCTTTCGGTCGAGAGGTCGCAGCGTCTTTCGATTCGCGATCACGCGCCGCGGCTTTCAAGACCTTAGTGAAGGCCGGGACGGGTTTCGAATGGGCCCGCGAGGGCTTCGGCGCGAATCTGGAGCCCGGTCATGTCACATCGGGCATTTCTTGTGGAGCGCGTAGCTCGTCCCGTTCCAGCGCCAGACTGGAAAGCAATTGCCCGGCCCGCCGATCTCGATGTCCGGGTATCCGAGGTTCTTCGTCTCGAGGATCGTGTAGACGCCGGGAAACCCGAACTGCGATGTCCACTTGCCGTCCTTGCCCTTTACGAGCAGATCCAGCTGGACCCCCGCCATTCCATAACATCCGCTTTGCAGCTGGGTGAAGACCTCGGGCTGGCCGTCTCCATTCAAGTCGACGACGTCGGCCTGATAGTCGACCTCGGTGCCACAGCCCTCGTCGAAGAACTTGCCGGTCAACGCCTTCAAGCGACCGGCCGTCGCTTCGGAGACCACCTTCGCCTGGACCGCCGGGTCCACGACAGCCGCGTCCTCCGAGGCGTGAGATGGTTCGGCGGCTCCGCTGAGAACACATGCCATCAGCCAGATGGAAAGGTCTATGCGTCGGAACATGGACACCTCCTTCGCTCCCGGCTCACAAGGCAGCCGGGAAGCTCTTGATCAGCCTCTCACCAGAGGATGGATCAGAAGCCCAAGCAATGCCGCCGCGAGGATCACGACCGGCTCCTTCACGTTCTTCAGCTTCCAGAACAGCAAGACCGTCGCCAGTCCGAGCGCAATCGTCGGCCAATCGACGATCGAGCGCCGCGCCAACACGACCACCGACCCCGCGATCGCGCCGATCGCCGCCGCCGTCACCCCGTCGACGAAGGCCACGATTGCGGGCCGCTTCCCGTACTTCTTCATGTAGGGCGCCGGAATGATCGTCAACAGATAGCAGGGAAGGAAAGTCGCGAGCGCCGCGACGACGGCGCCCGGCACGCCCGCGACCAGATAGCCGATGAACCCGACCGTGATGACGACGGGCCCGGGCGTGATCATGGCGACGGCTACCGCATCGACGAACTGCCGCTCGTCGAGCCAGCCATACTGCGTGACGACGCCGCCGTACAGGAACGGCACGATCGCGAGCCCGCTCCCGAAGACGAAGGCCCCCGCCTTGGTGAAGAACCAGGCGAGCTGTCCCAAGGTTTCATTCGTGACCATCCCGGAAGCGAAAGGCACCACCGCCACCGGAATCGCCGCCACGCCCAACATCGTCCGCCCACCGAGGAATGCATTCGGCGGACAGCGGACCAGCCAGACCAGCACGCCTGCGGCGAGAAAGAGCAGCGCCGACTCGGTCTCCGTGATGATGGTGACGGCCGCGAGCAGCAGATAGATCGCCCACAAGAGGCGATCCTTACCGATACTCTTTTCCGTCAGCTTCTTCGCGCTCATCGCGATGATCCCGATCACCGCGGCGCCCACGCCATAGAAGATCGACTGCATCCAGGGAAGCCCGCCGTAGGCGACGTAGGCCCATCCGATCCCGAGCACCATCAGGAATGACGGAATCACGAAGGCGATTCCGACGAGCGTGGCTCCGAGCACCTTGTAGTGCACGTAT
>JANNQH010000533.1:0-4935 GCA_031400655.1 Deltaproteobacteria bacterium
GCTCAGCGACGGACGCTTCGCTCAGATCCAGAGTACACGCAGCGAGCAGCTGACTGGCTTCGTAGCCGCCGGAGTCGACCTCGACGAAGAGGGTGCCCACCGTCTCGACGCGACCTATTACCATACCGAGAAGCAGGATGAGACCCTCGAGCAGCGCGAGAACGGCTATTTCAAGGACCTCGACTATTCGAATCTGATCCTCGAGACCCAGAACGGCGGTCTCAACGATTTCGTCCTGGGCCAGGAGCTGGACTCGGTGGCAACCCTCGGCAGCAAGCTCGGCGCAGGTCCCATGCGCGAAGAGCTCTCGGAAGAGCCCAGCCGCGGGGCACTCTGGTTCAACAATTTCGGACGTTCGAACACCTTCGAGCGCCATCGCGATCTCGACGTCTACCAGCTGAACGGCGTCCATGAAATCGAATTCCTGGACGGACTCGACATCACGTGGGCGACGAACTACGCGACGACGAACCAGGACGACAAGTCACTCGGAATGCGATTCACCTACGAGCCTTGTGGATTCGCGGGCCTCTCGACCTGTCCGTCCGGCGCCTCGCCAATCGCGATCCCGACCCGTTTTCCCGTGCGCGTGTCCGATCTGGGACCCGGGACCTACTTCGCTTCGAGCCCACAGGGCGGCATCGTCAACACCGCCACCGACGTCCAGGAGGAGCAGTATTTTGCCCGTATGGACGTGGAACAGGAAGTGGCTCTCTCCGATTTCGCCGAGCTGAACTTCAGGACCGGCTTCTGGTGGGAACAGGCGAAGCGTGACGTGGACGCCACCTTCGTGGAAAACGTGACCGTGGGCGGATTTTCGCAGTGGGCCCTCGGTTCGCCGACGCTGTCCGAGCTCGGCGGAACGGTCTTCGACCGCCTCGATCCCAGCAGCGCGATTCGCTCCTCTCAAACCGAAGCCACGAAGGAGATCGCGGCCGGACACGCCCACCTCAAGCTGACACTGTGGGAGAGCGTCGACCTGCTCGGCGGCCTGCGCTACGAGAGCATCTTCATCGACTCGAAGAACGAGCCCTTCACTGGAGAGATCCAGCTCGGACGGCCCGCCACGTTTCCGACCGCGTACCTGTTCTTCGATCGACTGGACAATCCAAATCTGGGCGAGGTCCCTCCCAACGCCGACACGAGCAATGTGACCTTCAACGACCAGATCCTGGGGATCAACACGCCCATCAACCCCGATACGGGCTTCGTCGACCTGCTCACCCGCGAACAGATCCTCTCTCTCGCGAATGGCGAGATCGACGAGAACAAGGTGCTGCCGGCGGTGGGCCTCGCCTATCGCCCGATCGACGGCGTCGCCCTGCGCGCTTCCTACTCCGAGACTGTGGCGCGGCCATCGTTCAGGGAGATGGGCTACTACGTGACCGTCCAGCCGGGCACCGATGAACGCATCCTCGGCAATCCCCAGGTCGGCCTCTCGGAAGTGAAGAGCTTCGACGGTCGCGTCGAGTACATCTTCGGCGAGCTCGGCGATCTCGTCGCGTTGAGCTCGTTCTACAAGGTGATCGAAGATCCGATCGAGAGCATCATCCTGCGCAATCCGATCGACCTGGACTCCGGCAGCGCAGCGCTATTCAGGACCTTCTTCAACAACCCGAATACCGCAAGGCTCTGGGGCATCGAGATCGAGGCGCGCAAGAGCTTCGATTTCCTGGCCCAGCTCGGACTCGATTTTCCCGGCGTCGAGTTATTCGACTACCTCTCGATCGGAGGCAATTTCTCCTGGATCGACGCCTCGGTCGCGCGAACGCCAGCTGAGCTAGCGCGCGCCCAGCGGTTCTTTCGCGTCCCGACCGGGGAAACCGCGCGCTTCCCCGGCCTCGAGCGCAAGCGGCGGCTCTTCGGTCAGCCCGAGTGGATCGGCAACGCCGACGTGACTTTGGACCACCCCGATTGGGGCACCACGGTCACGCTCGCGGTCTTCGCCATCAGCGACGTCCTCGACGCGGCCGGGACCGCGGGGATCGGGCGCGATCGGGTCAATGCCGACACGCTGACCCTGGACCGATATCTGGACGACTACTACCAGCTCGATCTCATCGCGTCCCAGGAGATCTGGCAGGGGATCACGGTCAAGCTGAGCGTGAAGAACCTGACCGACACGCGCCGCCGCCGCGTATACGACCGCGAGCAGACGGCCAGGACCTACGTCGAGCGCATGCGACAGTATGGGCGCGATTGGTCATTGTCCGTCGGGTACACCGTCGACTTTTGAGCGCGCCCGGGAACGTCTCGGGGACCACGGATTTTGTGCCCCGCTGGGAGCGGCCTTCCCGCCCTACCCCCGGGCACGATTCGTCCTCACACGATCTTCACACAGAAGCGATCACGCCGACATCCGCCCCCCGGATACTCCGGTTCGCCTGCAGCGGGAACGTTGGGTGACTGAAGTAGGCAACCTTCGCAACCCTATAAATTGACACAGAGGCATTCCAATGCGAACTAGCATTTTTGGAGCAGTTGCATTCGTGCTCGGCACCGCGTTAGCGGGTAGCGCCGGGGCGCAGACGGTCGTCAGCAGCGACATCATCGTCGACACGCCCTGGAGCGGAGAGATCGTTCTCTCCCAGCCGATCTTCGTGAAGAGCGGCGCGATCCTGACCATCGCTCCCGGCACCATCGTTCGCGGCCAGCCGCGCACGGCGGCCGTCGCGCCCGGTTCCACGATCGGCACCCCCGGCACGCTCATCGTGACCAACAACGGCACGATCATCGCGAACGGCACCCCGGCATCCCCGATCATCATGACGACGGCCGCCGTCGACAACGACGGGGACGGCGTTCCGGACGACTTGGATCGGAACCTCTTCCTCGATGCCTATCCGGGCAGTGATCCGACGACCTGCGTCGATACTCCGACCGTACCCAATCCCAATCTTCGCACCTGTGACCCCGATGCGACCCCGACCTTCCTCGACAACACCCCGACCACCGCTCCCCTGGCTCCGCTGGCTGCGAATGGTCGTGCGAACGTCGCGCTCTGGGGTGGCCTCGTGGTCCTCGGCAACGCCACGACAAACATGGGCATCGTCTTCGGGCTCGGACAGGGTCTGGGCACGGTCGAAGGCCTCACGGTCCCCGGCTTCCCGGTGGCGGACGCGACCTACGGCGGCAGCGTCGGCGTCGGCGACGATGCGGACAGCTCGGGTAGCCTCAGCTACCTCTCGGTCCGCCATGCGGGCGACGAGATCGGCAACACAAACGAGCTGAACGGCGTGACGCTCGCGGGTGTCGGCAACGGCACCGAGTTCCACCACGTCGAGGTCTACGCCAACTTCGACGACGGCATCGAGTGGTTCGGTGGTACGGTGAATGGCAACCACCTCCAGGTGGTCTTCCCGGGCGACGACATCTTCGATGCGGATCAGGGCTATCGCGGCACCAACCAGTTCATGGTCGGCATCCTGCCCTTCTTCAACCAACGGATCTCCGGGGTCAACTCGCTGTTTGGATCCGACAGTGGTGACAAGGGTTGCGAGTTCGACGGAGACGACCAGAACGTCGATCCGCCGGCGGTGTCGAACGTCAACTCGGTCGGCGGACAGCCCACGCCGTTCTCGAATGGCAACTTCTACAACCTGACGATCTCCGGAAGCCGACCGTCGGCCTTCTTCAATGGACACACCAACAACAACGACGGCTGCGA
The DNA here is from genome assembly GCA_031400655.1 of Deltaproteobacteria bacterium. Lineage (GTDB taxonomy): Bacteria > Myxococcota_A > UBA9160 > UBA9160 > UBA4427 > UBA4427. Next base: position 3,668 of record JANNQH010000533.1, read on the forward strand.
GATGCGAAACGGCTTCGCGGGCTCGATCGTCAACGGCCTGATCTTCAACACCGGCGGCGACGGCGCGGGTGGGACCGCCGGACGTCAGGGTCTCGATCTTGCGGGCGGTGGGTTCGGGACCTTCGCTGTTCAGAACAACGCGAATAACGGCCTGATCGTGGCTTCGTCCATATCGTGCGACAACGTCCTAAAGTCTCCGCTCCTGTCGACGTTTCCTACCGATCCGATCGGCGGTGTTACGTCCGTCGAGTTGGTGACGTTCGGCAATGGCGTAAACAATGTGGGATGCGAAAACGGCGTCAACGACCCGGGCTTCCGCCTGAACGATCGGGACACCGCCTTCACGCCCACCGGCGTGGCTGGCAAGCTCGACGCCTCGCTTGGCTCGATTGACTTCCGGATCAGCTTCCTCAACAACGTGACTGCGAACGGCATCAGCCCGGCGGCGCCGCTCGACACCGCCGCGACCTACCGCGGTGCGTACGACGCGATTCCGGAGATGTGGACCACGGGCTGGACCGCGCTCTCGATGGCGGGCATGCAGCCGGTCCCGGAGCCGGGCCTCGGTGCAATGGTGGCTGCGGGCGCGATGGGGCTCCTGGCCATCTCGCGACGCCGTCGATAGGCAGCGATTCTCTGAATCGAGTATGAGTTTCGGGGCCCGCATCCTTCGGGATGCGGGCCCCCTTTTTTTCAGGGAGTTCCAATTCTTCGATGCGCTTCTTCTCGCGATCTGTCGAATGTCTCGTGTTCGTCGGTTTGGTTTTCGGACTTTCGGGCTGCTCGCCGACCACAACCGACTCGAGCAATGCAAAGCAGGCCGAGGTCGCCAAATCCTCTGCACCAGAGGCCACGTCCGAGCCCCGGAACCTCACCCGATCCGGCTCCAGCGACGCTCAGGGCCGGATCACACCGCAAAACATCCTCGCGAACGAGCGATACTGGCCCGATATCGTCGCGCTCGAGCAGCCGTGGCTGCCGCCGGATTCGGAACAGCCGTTAAAGAAGGGCTACCGGGGCGCCCTGGTCCGCGTCGACGACCAAGGCCGCGCCCGAATCGCCTTTGGACGCCATGGAAATCACGATATCCCGATGGAGTTCACGGACCTCATCTCCCGAGCGAACGAAGTCGATTCGGGGACACGCTTCAAGGTCGCACCCAACTTCCTCGCCCAGTACGGTACGCAGTTCCTTCACCCTTCGACGCCAAAGATGATTCCCTACCCGACCCTCGAGCTCGCGAAGTCAGATCGCTTCCTATGCGTATT
>JANNQH010000534.1:0-8956 GCA_031400655.1 Deltaproteobacteria bacterium
TGGTGTCCTGCGGTTGATCGCGGGCAGCGCACTGCTCGTGCCCGCGACCCTGTTCTCGACCTTCAGTCTGCCGTTCGATCGCAATCCAGCCGTGTATCGCGACAGCTACGAGATGCTCGTCCGCGAGCCCTTCGACTACACGTTCCGCCGCCCGCTGGGCCAGGATCTCGGCGGCCTCTAGCTTCCGAGTTTCCGAGTCGCGACTCAAGCGGTCCGGGTGTCGAGATGCCGAAACAGCTCCTTGCGCACCTTCTCATTGCGGAGCTTCCAGACCGCGCCGTTCAGGATCGCTGCTCCTGCCACCACGAGGCCCAGATACGCCAGGAGTGTGCGCCGGCGCTTTTCGAGCGGGGTTCTCGGCTTGACCGCCGCATAGCGGTTGGCGTCGACGCGAAGCGGAAACGGCAGGTACTGCAGCGCATGGGAGAGCTGCACCCAGAGGAAGCCGCCCGGCACGAAGTACCGGAAGGGGTGCCAGAAGCAGCGCGCAGATCGAGGTTCCTGGAGGGCCCGCGGCGGCGGAGCCTCGACCGCGTGCTCGATCGCCCGACGGATCGCTTCGGCGACCGAATCGCGCGGCCAGCGAGCCAGGCGGAGGTGCGCATGCGATACTGGCCGGGCAATGGAAGAAGAACAGTTGCGACCTCGTCGTGCCGGGCGAATCAACATGAAGACGTGGGGTGCTCGGCGAGGCCGGGTCGGCGCACGGCCGCTCGCAGCCCTGACGGCCGCGTGGCTGCTGCTCGGGTCGGGGTGCGCGGCACTTCGTCCGGGCCAGCAGTTCTTCAACCGGATCGAGACGCATCATTTCGAGATCTCGAGCTCGTTCGGTCCCGAGGCGACGCGGCGGCTGGCGCGGGATCTCGAGCTCTTCCATGCGGGTTGCCTCTCGCTCTTCGGTCTCGACGAGACGCCGCCCGGTCATCACCGATCCCGGGTGCTCGCCTTCGATGATCGGGCCTTGGGCCGTCCCTTCGGCCAGGGCGCCGAAGCGTCCTATCTGGTGCCCGGGATTGATCAGGCGACGATCGTGTTCCGCGTCCCGGGCGATTGGAACGAGCGCGCGTCGCCGGCGCTTCGGGTCGACTACGCCCGCCTGTTGCTGCGGAGCGTCTCGACCCGGCGCCTGCCGCTCTGGCTCGAGGCGGGGCTCGCCGAGGTGGCTAGCGCGATCCAGCTTCGCGGCGACGAGATCCGGCTCGGCGCCGTCGTCGAGGCGCATGCGGCATCGGTGGAGGACTGGCGTCAGTCGAGCTTCGCGCCGCTGCTGCGTCGGAGTCATCTCGTCGGGGCCTCGGCGAGCGAGGTGACGATCTTCGAGGCGCAGGCCTGGGCCACTGCGCACGCGCTCGTCTTTCCCGTAACGGGCGATCCGGTTGCGGACGGTGCCGGGTCGGAGACCGGGCTGCTGCGGGAGATGCTGGGGGCGTGGCGGGCCGGGGCGACCGAGCCCTTCGGCGCGGATGCGGCGCCGCACGGAGTCGACGGCGAGTCGCTGGCGGTCCGCGTCTACGAGCATCTTGCCCGGAGGCGCTACCCGATGCGCGTGCTGCGGCCCTTCGGCTGGGAGCTCGAGAAGCTCGAGCTGAGTCCAATCGAGATCCCGGAGGTCGAGCTGCTGCTCGGCGAGCTGGCGCTCGCTCTCGGTCGCGATGCGTCGGCCGAGCGAGCCTTCGAGAGGTCGCTGCGCGAGCAGCCGGGTCAGCCGCGGGCGCTGGCCGGGCTGGCGCGGGTGGTCGCACCGGAGGACTTCGACCGCGCCGAGTCGGTCGCCCGGCGTGCGCTCGCGGGCGGGGCGGACGATGCCGAGGTGCAGCGAAGTGTCGGGGTGCTCTACGCCCGCAGCGTCGAGAAGGCGACTGCCGAGAGCGAACGCCTGCGACGCGCGCAGGCGGCGCAGGCCCACCTGCGCGCGAGCCTCACGCTCGATTCGACGAGCGCGGCGGATCGGGTCGAAATGGCGCGTGTCGCGATCGTGCTCGGTCAGTGGGAGGAGGCGGCGCGCTGGCTGGAAGCGGCGGCCCGCCTGCGGCCCGCTGCGCTCGCGGTCGACGCCATGCTCGCCCGGCTGCAATTCCAGCAAGGCCGGTCGACTGCGGCCCGGCTGCAGGCCCGCGACGTCTACTCTCGGACGCGCTGGGCTCCACTGCGCGCCGAGGTCGGTCGCTACCTCAATGAGCCCGGCGCCTAGCTTCGGGCCGCCGGCGCGTTGCGCTACCGCGCGCTCTCGGCTGACCCGCTACGAAACCTCTGCGCAATCGGCACTTAGGCGACTGACCCTGCCCGGAAAAGTGGACCCAGGAGAGGGAGCTAGTCTTCTGCTTCGAGGAGTTCACGATGGCAACGCGGAAGACGAGGAGACGGTTCTCGGATGAGTTCAAGTCCGAGGCCGTGAAGCTGGTCAAGCAGAGCAATCGATCGATGGCGGACCTGGCGATGGAGATCGGGATCAACCCGAAGTCGATCGGCGAGTGGGCCAAGAGGGCTGAAGGGTCCGGCCAAGCGATCGAGGATGAGAAGCTTCGGCCGAAGGTTGTGGAAGCCTTGGAGCGCGGACGAGGAACGAATGTAGATGCCCGGGTCCAGGATCTCCAGCCGACGGCGCCCGGCGGGTCCGATCAATCGTCCCAGCCGATCCATTGGAGCCGGACGCCTATCCCGGCCCGGTAGAGCCATTCGTCCACCTCGAAGCCGAAGCGGGCGGCGACCTCGTCCGGGCCGCGACCCTCGCTCTCGTTGATCTGGTCGGAGATCGCGCGCGGACCGGTGTGGATGTCGAAGTCCTTGTTGCCGAGAACCCGATACACGCTGGCGCCCACGAAGACCGAGGTCCGAAACGGACCCGCCGGGCCGGCGTCGAGCTAGAGGTTGAGTCCCGGCCCGATTCCATCGAAGGTGCGCGAATCCTTGCTGGAGAGTCGCGTCTCGCGCAGGAAGCCGAGGCCGAACTGCTCTCCGTTCTGGCCCGTTCCGAGATCGTTCGGATTGCACTCGGTCGTCTCGAGGGTGCCGCGCGTCACCGGCAGACAGTCCGCGTCCGCTACCTGGCCCTGGAGGTTGACGTCGAAGCGCGTCCAGCCGAAGGACGGCTTGATCCAGAGCGCGCGTTCGAAGAGCTCGAAGGGAAAGGCGATGCCGAGGTAGGCGCCGAAAGCGACGTCGTCGCGTTCGAGAACGACCTCCGATCCCTGTCCAGCCGCTGAATCGTCCGTGAAGCTTGTGGCCTCGGGGTTCGATGAGCGGGTCCCGATTACTCCGACTTCGCCCGCTATCGCGACCTTGCGATCCGATCCGAAGGTCGGCGCGACCTCGCCGCCAAGGAAGAATCGCGGCGATCCCGGCAGCGCTAGCTCCGGCGACATCAGCTCGAGACTGATTCCGACGAACGGTGTCTGATCGCGATCGTCGCCGCTCGCTGGTGGTTGGAGCGCCTCCGGCGTGCCTGTCGGATCCGAGAGCGAGCAGCCGCGGCAGATCTCGCTCGAGACGTCGCCGTCCCAGTCCTGTACGGTGAGGCCCATCGTCAGCGCCAGCGACGGGATCCAGCGATCTGCGCCGTCGCGCTGGTTTCCCTCACGGGAGGAGCCGTCTTCCGCCGCCGAAGAGTCCGAAGGGAGACACACACAGGCGAGTAGCGCCGTCAGGGTCCCGATCGCGAGGAGAGAACGGAGGAGAGCCGTCTTTCGCGACCCCGCGCGGGTCGGAGAGTGCAATGCATCCAGATTGGTCATTGTTGCTCGGTCCGGATCGAGGGCCTTCACGCCATCGGACGATCTCGATCGCCCATCCACTCCCAGGGTCGTACAGCAATCCTGATCGACGGATGCTAACACGATATGATTCGAGGGAAACGGGAAGAATTGCGACCGGGGTCCATGCCGCCCCGGTTGGAGAAACGTTGACTCGGAACCTCGATCCCTCGTAGCATCGAGTTCACATGAGGCGATTTTATTCCAGCGCCCGAGGATTCGCGGCGGCTCGTGCCGCGTTGGGAAGCGTTAAGCCGCCCTGCGGCTCACGCGCGCGCTTTCTTCTTCCAATCCTGCTTTTGACCGGGATCGTTCTCTCGCTGTTCGCTGCGCCGGAAGTCCGTGGCCAGGAGGCGACCCCGGACGCGACCCAGCAGGAGGACGGCGTTGACACGGTTGGATTGCCGGGGATCGAAGAGATGATCGTGACCGGCTATTCCTCGACGCTGGTCGGGGACCTGACGGCCACCGACTCCGTGGTCGCCTGGGGCGAGGAGGATCTCCTGGCACTCGGCGCGTCCGACATCTCGGATCTCGCGGCTTTCACGCCGAGCCTCGAGATCGTGACCGCCGGCTCGACGACACCCACCTTCTTCATCCGCGGCATCGGACTGAACGACTTCAACGCGAATTCGACGGGCGCGGTCGCGGTCTACCAGGACGACGTCGCGATCAACGGGCCAGCGATCCAACTCGGCCTGCTCTTCGATACCGAGGCCGTGAACGTGCAGCGCGGTCCGCAGGGTGTCGGGCAAGGAAGGAACGCGTCGGCCGGCGCGATCAAGGTCTACTCGCGCAAACCGAGCGGCGACTTCGGCGCAACGCTGCGTACCGATTTCGGAAACTTCGATTTCCAGGACTATGAGGGCGCCCTAGAAATGCCGATCGTGCAGGACGTGCTCAGCGCGCGATTCGCCTTCCGCGCCTCGCTGCGCGACGGCTGGATGCTGAATCGCTGCGCCGGCGCGACGCCGCTCGAGGATCGGGTCCTGAACGCGGTGCCGGGGCCGCGAGCAGTCGGTCCCTCGACGATCTGCGGCGAGCCCGTGGCCCCCAACAGCTTCTCGACCATTCCGGAAGGGCTCGCCAAGAACGTCAACAACACCGACGTCTGGGGCGCGCGAGGCACCTTCCGCTTCGAGCCGATGCCGGAGATGAGCTGGCTGCTCAATGTCCACGGCTCCCGGCGGGACGAGTTCGCGACGCTCGGCCAGTCGATTGGCACGAAAGGCCAACTCTGCGCCCCGGGCACCTTCTGCAGCTTCCCCCGTCGAGGCGCGCCAGACGAAATCTTCGACACGGATCCGTCGCCCGGTGTCCTCGGCGGAACGCAGGGTGCGCTGGCCTCGGCCGATCTCAAATCGGGCTACATCCCGATCGAGATCCGCCAGCGGCTCGACGAGCTCGCCCCCTGTTTCAACGCCCTGACGACGACTCCCGAGCGCTGCGCTCTGCTGAATTTCGACGGTCGCATCGCGGCCAACGACGCCCGGCGTCAGGTCGCGAAGGAGCTCGCGCGTGAGCTCGACTCCGATCCCTTCGCCGGCGACTTCAATCGGACGGGCAAGACGACCAACGACACCTGGGGCGGGTACCTGAAGGGGGAGTTCGAGATTCCGGGCGAGCTCATGCTCGCGACGACGACCGGCTTCGATCGCTACCGGCGCCAGATCGACGTCGATCTCGACTTCTCGCCCGAAACCCTCTTCCAGACGCGCACCGAGGACGACGGCTGGCAGCTCTATCAGGACTTCACCTTGTCGGGCACGCTCTTCGAGCAGGGCGCCGCGCCGATCAGCTGGGAGACGGGCGGCTGGGCGCTGCGCGAGGAGCTCGACGCAGACGTGAGAATCGATCTCTCGGCCAACGAGGCGGCCGTCGTCGCGGGCGTGCGCCAGCGCACCTATCATCAAAATAGCTCGAGCCTCGGCGGCTTCGCCTATGTCTCGATCGATTTTCTCGACGACTTCACGCTCGACGGCGGCCTCCGGTACAACTGGGACCAGAAGGATTTCAACATGCTCGTGTCTGGAGGGTTGAACAACAACGTGCCCTTCCAGATTCACGAGACCTTCGACTCGCCGACCGGATCGATCAGGCTCAGCTACCGGATCAACGAAGGGGTGAACGTCTTTGCCAAGTACACCCACGGCTGGAAGCCCGGCACGATCAACGCGACTGCCACCCAGGTCACGGGTCCCACCGTCGCGGATCCCGAGAAGATCGACGCCTTCGAATTCGGGCTCCACGGTGCCTGGCTCGAGGACCGCGTCACCTTGGACGGCTCCTTCTTCACCTACGACTACAGCGACTACCAGGTCTTCACGGCGCAGCAGTTTTTCGGCGGCAACACCGAGTTCGTGGTCCTGAACGCCAAATCGGCCGAGGTGTTCGGGGTCGAAATGGACGGCAACTTCAAGCCCTGGACGGGAGGCCTGCTGACGGCGCGCTTCGCATGGCTCGAGACCCAGTTCAACGACTTCACGCGCATCGATCAGTTTCTGAACTCTGGGGGCGGGGGCGATCCCTTCACCGTTCGCGAGCAGCAGAACGCGGGGAATCCGCTGCTGAACTCGCCGCGCTTCAAGGTCAGCCTGACGGCGGAGCAGGAGTTTTCGCTCGCGGACCACGGCGCGCTGGTCCTGCGCTACGACGTGGTCTGGACGGGTGATAGCTTCTACGACCAGACCGAGGGTGTCGGCCTCGGCAACGATCAAGGCGAGAAATTCCTGCCCAACAACACGATCGGGCAGGAGGCTTTCTGGCTCCACAATATTCGCACGACCTGGCGATTGCCGAACGATCAAATCGAGCTGGCAGGCTGGGTCCGCAACCTCGAGAACACGGCATACAAGTCCTATGCCTTCGACGCCTCGAACTTCCAGTCGACGACGGTCTTCTTCGTCGGCGAACCGCGTACCTACGGCCTGAGCCTGCTCGTGAAGTTCTTCTGATCGAGGTGGTCCCGTTCAAGGAATCGCGTAGCCCAGCGCCCGGAGATGGTTGAGCTCTAGTTCGCTGATCTCCCGCTTCGGCGACGCACCCCAATCGGGCGCGAGCTCGAGGTAGCGATCGGCCTCGGCCGAGAGCCGTTCGAGGTCGTCGGGGCGGTCGTCGGCCCAGTTGTGGCGCTCCCTGGGATCATCGGTCGCGTCGAAGAGCTGCTCGATCTGCCTGCCAGCCTGCGAGACGCGCACGTAGCGAAGCGGTCCGTCTACGATCGCCACGGTCGGCTCGGGTGTCTGCCCTGGGCGCGCCCAAGCCTGGTCGAGATAGGCGATCGCGAGCTCCTCGGGTCCCTCGATGCGCTCGCCGCGGGCGCTCGCCAGGATCTCGTCCCGCCGCGAGATTCCGTCCGCTCCCGGCAGTTCGAGGCCGATCAGGTCGAGCACGGTCGGCCAGACGTCGATGTTGCGCACGCGGTGTTCGATGACGACGCCGGGCTCGAGCCGGAAGGGAAAGGAGAGCAGGAAGGGGACCTCGGTCGACTCGCGGTAGACATTCCGCGCATGGCCCTCGGAGCCGTGCTCCCCGAATGCCTCGCCGTGGTCCGAGGTCACGACGATCAAGGTGTCGTCGAGATGGCCGAGCTCCGCAAGATGTTCGAAGAGGATCTCGAGCACACTGTCGGTCCAATGGATCGAGTTGTCGTAGACGTCGGAGTAGTGCAGGCCGAAGAGCGCGGACTCCTCGTCGTACAGATACTCGTGGACGTCCATCAGATGCAGGTAGAGGAACCAGCGCTCGTGGCCCTGCAGGCGCAGGAACTCGACGGCGCTGGCGACGAGTCCTTCGTCGCTGCCGGCCTCGGAGAGCGTCGGATTCTCGCGCCGCACTTGGGGCGGCAATGGCAGTTGGATGGGTCGCTGGTAGACGTCGAAGCCCTGGTCGAAGCCGAAGGTGGGCGCGACCCAGCCGTTTCGGTAGAGACCGATCGTCTGGAAGCCCGCTTCGCGCAGCACCTCGGCAGGCATCAGGGCCTCTTCGGGCAGCACCTGATCGAATCGCGTGATGCCTGCTCGCGCCGGCAGCAGGCCCGTCCACAGCGACGCCATCGACGTCTTCGTCCACGACGACTGGGCCAAGGTGCGGGCGAATCGGACGCCGGAGCCGGCCAGCCGATCGAGACCTGGACTCGTGTCGCGCTCGTATCCGTAGCTGCCGAGGCGGTCGGCCCGGAGCGTGTCGATCAGAATGAAGAGCACGTTCAGGTCTTTTCGTTCGCGCAGCGCCACGATGTCCGCGTCCGTGCCGAGCGGACGTGCGGCGAGGCCTCCGGGCTCCCGGATCTCGAGCATCGTCGAGAGCAGGCCGATCAAGATTAGGCCCGCGGCGACTAGCCAGGGCCAGCGTTGGTCGAGAAGACGCTTTTTCATTATAGGCAGCAACCTAGCGCAGCGACCCTGGCCGCCGCCGCGACCACTACCTATTCTGCCGCCATGATGAAGCTCCTTGTCACATCGGGACCGCTTCGCCGGAGCGCGCGACCGCTCTCCTTCCTGCTCGGAATGCTCTGCGCTTCGACGGTCCTCGGGCTCGCGGGCTGCGAGCGGAACGAAGCGCCCCAGTCGCTCGATTCAATCCGGGCGATGCAGGCGGCGGGCCTCTTCGCCGAGTCGCTCGAGCCGCTTCGCGAACGGCTCGCCAAGCAGCCCGGCGACCCCGAGTCGAGCTACCTCTACGGGCTCGCGCTCGTGCAGACCGGTCAGATCAGCCTCGCGACCTGGCCGCTTCGCCAGGCGATGAAGGATCCCGCTTGGGCGCAGCAGGCGGCGACGCAGCTGGCCTTCGCTGGGCTCGTGACGGAAGACTTCAATGAAGTCGTGCACGTGACGACCGAAATCCTGGAAGAGGACCCGGAGAACGTGCTGGCGCTGCTCTTGCGCGCCCAGGCCCAGGCGCATTGGAGGAAGGATTCGGCGGCGGCGATCGAGGATGCCCGACGGGTCCTCGAGCTCGAGCCCGAGCGGCTCGAGGCCTACGAGCCGCTGATCCTGGGACTGCTCGCGGGGCAGCGCTCGGTCGAGGCTCGCGCGGCGCTCGACGAGGCCGGCCGAAAGCTGGAGGAGACCAAGGCCTCCGATTCGCAGATGGCCTGGCATTGCGGGACGACGGCGCTGCTCGCGCTCGACGACGGCGAGATCGATCGGGGACGCGAGATCTGGGATGGATGCCTCGAGCGCTACCCGGCGGAACCGAACGTCGTG
>JANNQH010000535.1:0-4287 GCA_031400655.1 Deltaproteobacteria bacterium
GGGATTCGGACGCTTCGCGGGCTTCCTGATCGCCTGGGGCTATTGGATCTCCATCTGGGTCTCGCGACCGGCGATCGCCGCTGCGCTGGTTGGTTACCTGGGCAAGCTCCTTCCCGTCCTCGAGGAGCATTTCTTCCTACGCGTCGCGATCGGCCTCGGCGCGATGTGGCTCGTCGCGCTCATCAACCTGCGAGGCGTGAAGGAAGCGGGGATCTTCCAGTCCGTCGCGACGATCACCAAGCTCGTCCCCTTCATCGCGATCAGCTTCTTCGGACTCTTCTGGGTCGACTGGTCGACCTTCGAGACCATCAATCCGAGCGGAAGGCCCTTCCTGAGCGCGCTCGCAGCAACGGCGCCGCTCACGATGTTCGCGTTCCTCGGGATCGAATCAGCGACGGTGCCCGCCGGCGACGTCATCGACCCGAGGCGTACGATCCCTCGCGCCACTGTGATCGGAACACTCCTCGCGGCCATGATCTACATCCTGGGCACGACGGTGGTGATGGGCGTGATTCCGCTCGAGACACTCGCGGAATCCTCGGCACCCTTCGCCGATGCGGCGAGTGCGATGTGGGGCGAGTGGGCGGCCATCCTGATCTCCCTGGCGGCGATCATCTCGTCGCTGGGTGCGCTGAATGGATGGACGCTGATGTTGGCTCAGGTCCCGATGGCGGCGGCCCAGGACGGCGCGATGCCGGCGGTCTTCGCCCGTCTCTCGTCTCGCGGAGTGCCCGCGCAGGGGCTCGTGATTTCGGTCGGGCTGGCGACGCTGCTCGTACTCGTCGAGATCTCCGGGTCGGGCGCGATGGTCGCCTTCTACAATCTCGTCGTTTCGCTCTCGACCGACGCGGCGATGATCCCCTACGTCTTCTGCTCGGTCGTGGAGGCGATCCTGTTCGTGACCCGGAAGCCGCTCTCGCGAGCGCTGCGCATCGGGCCCTACATGCCGGTCGGCCTCGTCGCGTTCGTATTCTCCCTGGCCACCATCTACGGCGCCGGCGCGGACGCCGGAATGTGGGCGCTGATCCTGATCCTGCTCGCGGCGCCGATCTGGGTATTCCTGGTCGAGCCTGGCTCGGATGACAGGGAGGAGACGCAGCCGTGATCGATGTCGAGCTTCCGGTCGTGATCGAACGCCAGCCGGACTACACCACCTGCGGTCCGACGAGCCTGCACGCGATCTACCACTACTGGGGCGACCCGATCGACCTGAAGACCGTGATCGCCGAGACGGAGAAGCTCCCGGGTGGTGGGACGCTCGGGGTCCATCTATCGGTGCATGCCCTGCGCCGCGGTTACGAGGTGGATACCTGGGTCTGCAATGTCCGCCACTTCGACCCCACCTGGTTCCAGCAGCCGACCGATCTGCGGGCCAAGCTCCGGGCACGCTTCGAGGCGAAGGGGCTGCTGTCCGATCCGCGCTACGGCCCCGCCCTGCGCGCACTCGAGGAGTACATCGCTCTCGGGGGAAATGTCCGTTGGGGTGACCTCACGCCCGCGCTGTTGAGCCAGGTCCTGGGCGAGGGAACGCCGCTGATCACCGGCGTCGACGGGACCTATCTCTATCAGTGCATTCGAGAGACCGAGCAGGGGCCCGACGATGTGAAAGGCGACGGATTCGGACACTTCCTGGTGCTCTGCGGCTATCGGCCAAGCGACGAGTCCGTCGCGATCGCCGATCCGCTGAAGGACAACCCCCTTACCGGGACCAAGTACTACCGCGCGAATGTGCACCGCGTGATCGGCTCGATCTTTCTCGGCGTTGGATCGGACGACGGCAATCTCCTGCGCATCCGGCCGAAGGACTGGAAGACGCGGGTTGGGAAACGCACTTCATGAGCGGGAGGGGGAAGCGGCGTCCGCTCCGACTCGTGCTGACCTGCGAGCACGCCGACCACCGCATCCCGCGTGCCTACGCGAGCCTCTTTGCCGGCGCGAAGGACGTCGTGCTCTCGCATCAGGGCTGGGACCCCGGCGCGCTGCTTTTGGCACGGCTCATGGCGCGCCGGCTGGAGCAGCCCCTGTTGGTGACGCACTGGTGTCGGCTGCTCGTGGAATCGAATCGCTCGCCCACGAATCCGCGCATCTGGTCGCGCTACACGAGAGGCCTGCCGCCGGAAGAGCGCGCCCGGATCCTCGCGCGTTACTGGCGTCCACACCGGATGGCAGTCGAGGGAGCGGTCGCCACCGCGCTCGCCCGCGGCGAGCGGGTCGTGCACGTCGCCGTCCACAGCTTCACGCCGGTGATGGACGGCGTCGTTCGCACCGCGGACGTCGGGCTGCTCTTCGATAGTCGCCGCAAGCACGAATCCGTGTTTGCGCGTCGCTGGGCGGCGAGCCTCCGCAGCCACGATCCCGAGCTCCGCGTTCGATACAACTACCCGTACCTCGGACTCGCCGACGGACTTGCGACCGCCTTGCGCCGTCGCCATCCGGCGTCGCGCTACCTCGGATTCGAGCTCGAGCTGAACCAGGCGCGGTCGACGGCGCCGGACTGGCGGAGGCTCGGCGGCGTGCTGGCCACGAGCCTCGCGGAAGCCCTCGCTCGACCCTGAATCGTGGAGGGAGAACCGCAGATGGGACACACCGTCGTCGATGACCACCGCGGCGAGGTCGGCCCGCGTACGCGACGCCCTCGCCGAAGTAGTTCGTCGAATGTCCGTAGCGCCCCCTCACGAACTAGAGGATGCTCCCTGGCGGCGGTGCGGACGACGCAGATCGATTCGGAGATCCGCACGCGAGTTATCTCGAACCCCTCGAGGCTGCAAGGAAAACGACATGCGTGCACTCATCGCCCTCGTTCTGCTCGTCACCGCGGCTGCCCTTTCCGGGTGTTCTTTCGCGAAGAGCTCGGAGTCGATCTCGGATTCGATCAGTAGCCCGAGCAAGAGCTCGTCGGATTCGTCCGGCGGCGGAGACGATTCGGGCAAGCCCGAGACGCCCCAGGATGCGGCGTCCTACGAGGCCGACGTGGCGCAGCTCGCCGGAACCTATGCCAAGGCCGGAGGCGACATCGGGGCCTTCCGGAGCGCCGTGTCGAAGCTCGCGACACAGCGTGGGATCACCAACTGGGAGACCGATCCGACGACCTGCCAGGCGATCGGCCGCGGCGTCGGAACGGCGGGAATGGGGGGCGAGGCCTTCCAGAAGTTCTCGAAGGACCTCTTCGCGGACGACGTGACGAAAGCGAACGAGCTGCAGAAGGGATACGACTCTGCCGCCTCGACCCCCGCCGCGGGGACCGAGTAATCCCATTCGGGTAGACGCCCATCGATCCCTCGCGGGGCGCCATTCGCGACCTGCTTCGGCACCCTGGGGCTCGCTGCGAAGCCGCCTCGCCTCGATCGGTTGCCTCGTCGTCTGGCTCGTGGGATCGGGCTCGACGGCGATCGCGGGCGAGTCTTGGTTCGACTACCTCTACATCGTGGCCAACGAGGATGGGTCGAGTGGTGGCCACGCCGCCATCCGGTTGGATGAATTCGTCTACCACTTCCAGAATGAAGATGGCCTGCTGGTTCTCGAGCGCGATCGCGCCGACGACTTCCTCTTCGACTACGCCCTCGTCGAGAACCGGACCATCCATGCGTCCCGTGTGGAAGTCTCGCCCCAGGCGCTCTCGGCCATCGTCGATCGATTCCGCACGCGTCATCGAGCCCAGGAAGCGCAGCTCGCGACCGCTCGCGGGTTGACTCGCGATCGCCTCCTGCTCGAGACCCTGCGCGATCGCGGGCCGCTCGCAGGGACGCGAAGCGCCCCTGCGTTGCTCGCGATCCCGGGGCTCGCCTACTTCGATCGACGCACCCCACGGCCGGAGGCGAGATCGCCGTGGGTCCTGGAGCTGCGCGAGGCGTTGTTGCGTCGGTTCGGTCCCGACGTGCTGGCGCGTCGGCGGGTCGAGCTGATGGAAGGCCTCCGCGCGCTCGTGGAAGAGGACCCCGGCCCGTCGACGATCCGACCCCCGAGCTCGGCCTACGACCCTCCCGCCTTCGAGCGCTCGCCGTCGAGTCGCTGGCTCGATCTGGCATCGGGCCTGGCCGCGATCGATGTCCTGGAGCAGGCGAGCCCCCTCGATCCCGCTTTTCAGCATGCTCCCGACGAAGAAATCTTCACGCTCTCTCCCGTGGAAATCGACGCGCTGCGGCGATTCGCCGGGACGCTGCGGACACAGCTCCTCGATCTCATCGATTCGCGAAGCCCGGACTGGGGCCAGACTTTTCTCGTCGCCCTGGCGCGACTCGGCGCCTTGCAGCGGTCGATCGAGACCGGGCGCCTCGTCTTCCTGGACTC
>JANNQH010000536.1:0-3143 GCA_031400655.1 Deltaproteobacteria bacterium
TAAGCGCGTGTCGTCTCTTTGTTGGACTTCTCGCCCTCGTCGCCTGCTCGCTCGGCTCGCTGTCTGCCAGAGCGGATGAGACCTGTCAGTCGCCCTATCTCCCGAAGATCGTCGGTCAAGAGGATTTCCTCTACATCTGGACGGTCGGGATCGAAGGCGTCGGCGACGGCTCGGACAAGCTCGTGACGATCAGCGTGAATCCCGCCCGCAAGGATTACGGGAAGGTGATCCACAGCGTCTCGGTCGGCGGACGCAACGAGGCGCACCATGCGGGCTTCACCGACGACCGCCGCTTTCTCTGGGCCGGCGGCCTCGATACCAGCCTGATCTTCGTCTTCGACGTGGGCAGCGATCCGGCGAAGCCGAAGCTCGTGCGCACGCTTCGCGACTTCGCGAAGCAGACCGGCTGGGTCGGTCCGCACACCTTCTACCCGATTCCCGGCCGCATGCTGATCACAGGCCTCTCGAACGCCGTCGATCAGGGTGGCCGAACGGGCTATGCCGAGTACAACAATGACGGCAGCCTGGTCCGCACGGTGCCGATGCCAGAGAACGCGAGCTACGGCTACGACCTGCGCATCAACGCGAACCTGAATCGCATGCTCTCGTCCTCGTTCGCCGGCCACCGCAACTACATGCGAAAGCTCTCGGAGCTGATGGCGGATCCCGAGGCGATGAAGAATTTCGGCAACACCATGGTGGTCTGGGATTTCCATGCACGGCGCCCGCTGCAGGTTCTCGCGGTGCCCGGTGCGCCCCTCGAAGTGCGCTGGGCCCTCGCCCCCACCGCCGAGTACGCGTTCACCTCGACCGCACTCACCTCGAAGCTCTGGGGCGTCTTCCGCAAGCAGGATGGAAGCTTCGAGGCGATGGAGATCGGCACGATTGGCGACCCCTCGAAGACACCGCTCCCCGTCGACATCAGTCTCTCCCGCGACGACAAGACGCTCTTTGTCGATACGTTCATGGACGGCATGGTCCGCGTCTTTGACGTCTCGAATCCGCGCCAGGCGAAACAGGTCTACGAGCACAAGATCGGATCGCAGGTCAACATGGTGAGCCAGAGCTGGGACGGCAAGCGGCTCTATTTCACGAGCTCGTTGCTCGCGAGCTGGGACGGCACGGGCCATCCCGACGACCAGTTCGTGAAGGGCTTCGGCTGGGACGGTGCGAAGCTGACCCCGACCTTCGCGATCGATTTCAAGGCCGAAAAGCTCGGCCGTCCGCATCACATGCATTTCGGCCAGCTCGGATTCTGGGGCACGCCGGCGGCAGGCGATCCGTCTGCAAACTGAAACGAACTGAGGCGAAGGTGGTGGGAGCGGGACACCGGGCACGCGAGATCGGGCGCGCCGCCATCGCCATCGGCGTGGCGCTCGCGAGTCTCATGTCGACAGCGCTCGCGCAGGGCGAGCCCGGTGGCCACCCGTCGCATGCGCCCGTCCGCCCCGTCCGCTTCGAGCCCCCCGCGCCGGGAAGCTACGAGCTGCCGGTGATCAATCGGGTCGCTTCTCATCAGCTGCTGGGTCCCTCGGGTCTGCCCGAGAGCCTGCTCGCGATCGGGCGCGGGGAGCTCGCCCTCGTCTCGTTCGTCTACCTGCAATGCGACGAGGCGTGTCCGCTCTCGACGGCGCTGCTTCACGATCTCGATCGGGAGCTCGCCAGGGAAAAGGCGCTCGCGGGCCGGGTCGAGCTCGTGACCGTGAGCTTCGATCCCGCACGGGACCGGCCGGAGCAGATGGCGGAGCTTCGCGAGCGGATGGCACCGCAGGGGCGTTGGCGCTTCTTGACGGCGAAGGACGCGGAAGCGCTTCGGCCCGTGCTCGCGGATTTCGGGCAGGATGCCGTCTGGATCCCGGGCGGCAAGAATGCGCCCGACGCGCTGCGGCACGTGCTCAAGGTGTTTCTCGTCGACGCGAGCGGGGCGGTGCGACAGATCTACTCGACGGGATTTCTCGATCTGCGGCTCGTGCTCGCGGATCTGCGGACTTTGTTGCCGACGGCGCCCTGATTCGAGGCGGAGGGCGCGGGCCGCGAGCTGAGCGGAGTGGCCGTTCGCTGGTCGGAAGGATCGATCGAATGAGCGCAGATCCGGATTTCTTCTACGACCCCTATCTCGCCGAGCATCAGGAGAACGCGCACGCGATCTACCGGCGCCTGCGCGAGGAGGCGCCCGTCTACCACAATCCCGAGCGCGGGATCTGGGCGATCTCGCGCTTCGAGGACGTCTGGAACGCGACGCTCTCGCTCGAGACGCTCTCGACCGAGGGCATCGAGGAGACCCAGACGCTCCTCCCGATGCTGAACTTCATGGATCCGCCGCGCCACGATCGTCTGCGCGCGCTGGTGTCCCGGGCCTTCACTTTTCGTCGCGTCGGAGAAATGGAGGACCGCGTCCGGGGTGTCGCCCGCGAGCTGCTCGATGCGCTCGAGGGACGAACCGAATGCGAGATCGTGCGCGCCTTCGCGGAGCCTCTGCCGGGGCGCATCATCGCCGAGATGATCGGCGTGCCCGCGGAGCGCCGCGAGACCTTCCTCTCGCATACGCGCTGCATGCTGACGACGGATCCTTCGAAGACGATCACGGAGATGATCGAGGAGCCCTCGAAGCGGATCTACGAGGAATTCGCGCGAGTGCTCGACGAGCGGCGCCGAAAGCCCGCCGAGGATCTGATGAGCGCGCTGATCGCGGCGGAGATCGACGCCGAAAAGCTGACCGACGCCGAGATCCTGGGGTTCTGTTATCAGCTGATCGTCGCCGGGAACGACACGACGACTTCGCTGATCGGCAACGGGCTGGTGCTCTTCGCGCAGCATCCCGAGCAACGCCGCCTGCTCGCCCGCGAGCCCGCGCGGATTCCGAACGCCGTCGAGGAGACGCTTCGCTACGAGCCGCCCGCCCAGGCGCTGCCGCGCCAGACACGCAAACCGTTCGAGCTCCACGGTCGCTGCATCCCCGTCGACCAGCGCGTGCTGCTCGTCTGGGCCGCCGCGAATCTCGACGAGCGCGAGTTCGAGGACCCGGAGCGCTTCGACGTGACGCGCAAGCTCACGCGCCATCTCGGCTTCGGCCACGGCGTCCATTTCTGTCTCGGCGCCTCGCTCGCGCGCATGGAGGCACGGGTCGCGTTCGAGGAGCTCTT
>JANNQH010000537.1:0-2321 GCA_031400655.1 Deltaproteobacteria bacterium
GCCTCGAGATCGAAGCCGCCCGAGGCGAACGGCGTGGCGTAGGGGTCGTAGATCGGCCGCCCCGCGCCATCGACTCGGGATCCGTCACCGACGACGTCGACGATCCGCACATAACGCACGTCCATCAGATCGACTGCGCCCGAGAGCACGAGCGGATCCGAGGCGAGGGCCGCCAGGTCGAAGCCGGTCCCGAGGCCGATTTCGTGGCGACCGGCCAGGCCGTGGTAGTCGGTCGGATCGAGGGGGTCGAACGAGGCGATCGGGAACGCATTCAGGGCGGTGGCCGCGAAGCGCGCGTACGCGAAGCCGTCGCTGCCGACCTCGACGAAGGCGAGCTCGCTGAAGAGTCCGTCGCCGAAGAGGAAGCCGTTCTCGAAGACCGCAAGATCGTCGCCGGGGCCATTGTGGATGCGGGCGTCGAAATAGAGCGTGATCGATCCGCCGTCGCCCAGCGAGACGACGTCGACGGAGTTGCCGCTGGCGACGCCCACGACGTTCGTCGGGACGCCGAAGCTCGCGAGCCCGCCGGCGGGATTTGCGATGTCGAGGGGGCCGCGCACGACCTCGTCGACCTCGCTGGCCCAGGCCGCGATGGCAGGTGCCGGGTGACCCGGGTCGGTGTAGGGACCGGCCTTGGCCGGGCTGCCGGCGAGGGCAAAGGCCAGGGCGGTCAGCACGCAGGTCAGCAGGCAGGCCATCGGAAGGGGGATAGAGCGGGACTTCGAACGGGAATGGGATCGCAGGCTGCGATCCGACGAGCAAATAGCGCGCATCGTGACCCTCTCGGGCGCCGTATCCGGGCGCCCATGACCGACCTCGTGAGGTCGAGTCCGTCGAGGACGATTGCAGCGTCAGCTCTCGGAGTTCCGATTGGAACGCGGCGGGTAAGCGGGGTTGAACGGGCTGCGGTTCCAGGGGCTCTCGGGATGGGATTCCCGTGCACCCAGAAGACGCATCCCGTCGAGCCCTACACCCTCTGCTCCCGAGAGTCGTAGCGCCGCTGGAGGGTCGGTCTTCTGGCTCCCGGATCATCCGATGCTGCGCGCCTTCCCAGGTCCTTGCAGGACCCAGTGGCTCTATGCGCAGATCGTCCCCGGTTACAGCGACGGGCTCGCGCCGGATTCACACCGGCTTCCCGCTGGGTCGACAGCTTCATCCCGGCCATTTCGAGCTCTTTCCTTCGAGCTCGAGTCCTGCCGCAAAGCTGCGTTCCGACCCAGTCCCGTTCGTTCCCCTCGCGCAGGCGTTGCGTACGAGAGGACCGCTCGGAATCACCCTCCACCGTCGGTGGTTCGACGGTCGAGTAGCCCACGGCTCCGGGCCCTGCAACCGACGCCTGGCTCGACGCCGCACCGCAGCGCGCTGCGCAGTGCGCAGGAATCTGCGGTGGCGCGGGCGCGGGATCGATTCGCCGCTCTTCGAGAATGCTCAATCGAATCGCTGGTTTGCCGAAACGATCTTCGATGGCATGGCGCTTGCGTTCTTCGTGCTGCCGAAGCTCGAAGCGGCGCGTGCAACACGGCTCTGGCGCGATCACGAGGAAAGCGCGGAGCGGCGCCGGACGAGAGCTCCGGTCGGAAAGTCAAGCGATGATGGACTCCAAAGCACGACTGATCCAGGCGATGAGCGCTCCGCGCGCAATCCGTGCGCGGCGAGCGATGTCCGCGCGCGGCTTCACCCTGATCGAAGTTGCGGTCGCCCTCGCGATCGTCGGGGTGATCACCGCCCTGACACTGCCGAATGTCTCCCGCTACATGGAAAACGCAAAAGGCCGCGCGGCGGCGAAGTCGGTAGCAGACGCCTTCAACTTCGCCCGGGCGCAGGCGATCCGCACCGGCAATAACCACGTCGTGTTCTTCGCCGCCGGCGGCGCCGGCGATGTAGCGGGCAACGCGCTCGAGTCGGCCGATGGCCGCGCCATGCCGATCCTGGTCCTGAACGACGGTCGGCCGGGCTCCGCGGACCAGAACTGCGAGATCGATGCCGGCGAAGAGACGATCGTCTTCGAGGCCCAGACGGGCGTCGGCTGGGGCAACAACCTCGCCCCCTCCTCCGAGCAGGCGCCCGACGACTCGGCAGTCACCGCCATCCCCGCTTCGGGCTCGAGCTTCTTCGAGCCCGATGGCACGACCGCCGTCACCTGGGTCCAGTTCCGGCCCGATGGCGTACCGGTCGCGATTGACAGCAGCTGCGATGCCGGCCGCCTCGGGACCGGCGGCGGAACGATCTACCTGTGGACGCAGAATCGGGATTTCGCGATCACGCTCGCGCCGCTCGGCGGTGTGCGCGTGCACGTGTGGAATGCCGGGACGGGGGCGTGG
>JANNQH010000538.1:0-2314 GCA_031400655.1 Deltaproteobacteria bacterium
GCTTCCCGAACAGCGACTCCGTCATCGACGGACTTCCGAGGTGATAGAAGAGTCCAAAATAAGCGTCGTCGCAGAAGACGACGAGCTTCGTTCCGCGCTTCGCCTGCTCGATCAGCGCCTCACACAGCGCATCACCTTCCGCCGGCGTCGGCATGTAGCCGGTCGGATTGTTCGGGAAGTTCAGCAAGACGAGAAGCTTGTCGCGGCCCTCGGCGAGCTCTCGCATCCGCCGTGCGAAGGCCTGGGTGTCGATCCCGTTATTGGCGCCCAGACCCTTGGCTTTATAGAAGGGGAAGGTCTCGATCGTGGCGCCGTAGTGGACCTCGAAGGTCAGCTTGTAATTGCCCCAGAGCTTGTCGGGCATCAGCATGACGTCGCCGGGCTCGATGAAGAGCTCGCCCGCGACGGCAAGGCCGTGGGTGATCGCGTTGGTGACGATCGGCTCACCGAACTTGCGGTCTTTCAGGCTCGGATTTTCGAGCAGCAGCTTCTCGCGCCACGCTTTGCGCAGCCCCGGGCGCCCGGCCGGAGGCGCGTAGGTCAAGGCATCGGCCGCGGGAATCCCGCCGAGCTGCGCCGCCACCGAGGGCAGCGCCATCGGGCCCTTGCCCTCGGTCGCGATCCCGATCGTCGCGTTGAAGCGGTGAGCCTTCTGCTTGGCCTCGGCCGATTGCGAGATGATGCCCTTCGGAAAATAAAGCCGGCGTCCGTAGGCCGAGAGCATCTCGAGGATCTCGGGCGCGGCCTTCGCGAGCTGCTCGTTCAGGGCCTGGGCGATCGGGGTGGGTCTTTGTTGCTGATCTTGTCGAGGGTGTTGCGGCATGGCTCGAGGTTCTTTGGGCGCGTCGGGTGATCGACGCGCAAAGAGCGGTGCGGGGGGATCGGAACGGCGCCGAAAATTACAGGCGTTTATGGAGCACGTCCATCAGGTGGCCGTAGCCCATCGCGCGCCAGAAAGCCTGGCCCTCCCGGTTGCCCGCGGCGACCTGGATCTCGATCCGCGCGACGCCGCGCTCCCGGACCCAGGCCTGCGCCGCCTCGACAAGGCGCCGTGCGACCCCTTTGCGCCGCCACTCGGGGCGCACCCCGACGTCGGTGATCTCGGCGCGCTCGGTCTCCTCGAGAATCGGCGGCGCGTTGTCGATGCGGACGATGCAGAGCCCCACCGCGGTCCCCGCGTGGTCGAACACGAAGATCTCCGCGTCGGGATCGCGCCGGATCGCGTGGAGGAGCTCCCGCAGCTCGCCCTCGGCCACCACCCCGCGGCGCATCCGGAAGAGCGGGTCGAGCGCGGCATGATGGTCCGTGATCAGGCCCCAGAGCGCCGAGACCCGATCGATTTCCTGGGGCCTGGCGGCACGCACCCGTCCCCCGCCCGCTTCCGTCCTATCATCCGCTATCGCCAACCGCCGTCCCTCTGCGAGCCCGCCACGAGCCCTTTGCGAGCTCTCTACGACAAGCGCCCGACTCCGGCGCGCGCCGACAGCGGGCTCGAGAAAACGATCCGATTCGCGAGCTTAGGTCAGGTCCTGCGCGACGACTTGCAGGCCCATGAGAAGGGCTCGCAGCCACACGTGGCTCGGGCCGGTGAGAACGCGTTAGTGTGACTCTCACCACCCGGTTCTTTCGACCCTGCTGCGCTGTTCACGTTGGATCCCATGTCGAAGCTCTGGATCGTTCATCGAAGTCCCCCGCTGCGCGCCGCTCTCGGCCGCGCGACCGGGCTCTCGGCGGCCGAGGTCGCGAGCGGAGCGCCGGATCTCGCGGATTTTGCCTCGGCCGGCTCCCCTGCCGCCGTCGTACTCGGCCTCACGGGCGACTACGAGCTCGAGCTCGCCTTCGCACAAGCGGCGCGAACGCGCTTCAGCGGAGCGCGCTGGATCCTGATCTGCGCTGCCGGTGGGTCCGACGAGGCGCTCCGGCTCTTCGGGACCGACGACGTCGCGGTGCTCGAGTCGCCGCCGAATCCACAGCGACTTCGCGCGGAGCTCCGGGCGGCGCTCGCACGGCGAAGATCGGCGACCCTCGCAGAACGGCGCATGCGCGCGCGGATCGCCGATCGGTTCAATGTCTGGTTCGGCGAAGCGTCCGTGCCGGGACTCTCGCAGGCTCTCGATCCGGCCCTTGCACTGCT
Organism: Deltaproteobacteria bacterium; assembly: GCA_031400655.1. Classification (GTDB taxonomy): domain Bacteria; phylum Myxococcota_A; class UBA9160; order UBA9160; family UBA4427; genus UBA4427. Next base: position 2,135 of record JANNQH010000538.1, read on the forward strand.
TCCGTTGCTGCTGCGGGGCCGGCCCGGAAGCGGCCGATCCATGTTAGGTCGTTATGTCGAGCTCGTGCGCAGCGGAGCGGGCGGCGTGCTGCGCGTCGACGCCCGGGAGCTCGGGGACGCGGACGAGCTCGCAGAGCGTCTGCGCAGCGCCCGCGAACGGGCGCGCAGCGGCATCGGGAC
>JANNQH010000539.1:0-12243 GCA_031400655.1 Deltaproteobacteria bacterium
GAGCCCCGCGACGAGGGCGCAGAGGGTTTCGAAATCGCGGAAGCTCGTCTCGCCGAGGGCCGCGCCATCGGCGCTCGGATGCATATGGTGGATGTCGGTTCCGATCGCGGCGTGGACGGTGACCGGGATGCCGAGCCGATAGGCGGTGGCAAGCACGGAGCGATCCGCGTGGGGATCGCCGGCTTCGACGATGTCGCGCCCGACCGCCGCCCCCATCCCGAGGCCATCCGCTCGACCACGGGCGATGGCCTGATTCAGTCGCTCGGCGGTCTCGCGGGCCACACCAAAACGGCCGGCATCGAGGGCCGGCCCGACGTCCTCGCTCGTTCGCCCGAGCAGCGCGAGCTCGAGATCGTGAACACAGCCCGCCCCGTTCATCATCACTCCACCGATCGCCCCGCGCTCGAGCAGGTCCACGACGATCGGCGCGAGACCGACCTTGATGAGATGGGCTCCGAACCCGAAGAGCACGAGCCGGTCCCCGCGCCAGGCGCGTCCCCAGGCGTCGATCGCGGCATTGAGATCCGCCGCCCCGAGCAGACGCGGGAGCGAATCGAGCAGCTCCGCGACCGACGCCCCGGCCGCGAGGGGGCGCCCCTCGAGACGAAGGCTCAGCTTGCTCGCGCGCTGCCGGACCGGCTCGGTCCGCAGTCCCGTCCGGTCGAGCTTGGGTCGAACGCGTTTCAAAGGAGCCCCCTGGGTCAGATCCGGGCTACGCGCCTGCTATAGCTATCAATGGGCGAGCCGTTCCTGGACCGAAAGAAAAAGTTTGCCAGACGCTTCGCCGTGAACAACCTGTTGCGGCTTGAACCTCAAGAAACGGAGACCGAGAGACATGGCCAAGATCACCGACGTGACCGACGCGACCTTCGACGGCGAGGTGTTGAAATCCACGACGCCCGTCCTCGTCGACTTCTGGGCGGAATGGTGCGGGCCCTGCCGGGCCATCGCACCGATCGTCAAGGAGCTGGCGGAGCAATACGGTGACCGCCTGAAGGTGGTGAAGATCAACATCGACGATTCGCCCCAGACCCCCGGCGCCTACGGCATCCGCTCGATCCCGACGATCCTGACCTTCAAGGACGGCAAGGTCGTAAGTCAGCTGACGGGAGCTCGCCCGAAAGGCGACTTCGTCAAGCTGGTCGACGGGGTGCTGCTGTAATCGCCTCTTGATCGCCAGGCTGACGCAGGAGATCCTCGATCGCTTTCTTTCATACGGCCCGTTCGAATTCGCGCGATGCGCACTCGAACGGGCCGACTCGTTTTCTGCATGGGCTGCGAACGGGTTGGGCTCAGAAGACGTAGCGCCTCATCGAGATGTTGAGGAGCAATCCGATCGACAGGGCGGTCGAGAGCAGCGCCGAGCCGCCGTAAGAGAAGAGCGGCATCGGCACACCGATCACCGGCGCGAGGCCGAGCACCATGGCGACGTTGATCGCCGCCGGCCACAAGAGCGTGCCGACGAGACCGATCGCGAGCATCGCTCCGAAGGTGTCCTTCGAATTGCGCGCGATCATGAGTCCCCAGATCAGCATCAGCGCGTACACCGAGAGCACGAGCGCCGAGCCGATGAATCCCCACTCTTCGGCGAGCACCGAGAAGGCGAAGTCGGTGTGCTGCGTCGGAAGGAAGCGCAGCTGCGTCTGGGTTCCCTCTTGCCAACCGGTGCCCAGGAGACCGCCCGAACCGACGGCGATCTTCGACTGCATCTGCTGGTAGCCGGACGAGAGCGGGTCCCGCGACGGATCGATGAATCCGAGGATCCGCTCTTTTTGATAGGTCCTGAGTCCGAACTCCCAGAGCGCGACCAGGGCGCCGAGTCCGACCACGCCGATCCCCGCCCAGGCGCGTGCCGGGACGCTGACGAGGGGTAGCAACGTGAGGCCGACGAGCAGGGTCAGGGCGGCGACGCCCAGATCCTTCTGCAGCACGATCAGGCCGACCGGGATGGCGACGATCAGTCCCGGGATGAACAGCTCGCGAAGGCGCCGGATCTGGGACGGCGGATTGCGCCCGAAATAGTGCGCGAGTCCGATCACCATGCCGATCTTCGAGAACTCGGAGGGCTGGAGGCGCCCGGAGAAGAGCCAGGCCCGGGCACCGCGCGTCTCTTCGGCGACCGCCAGCGTGAGCAACAGCAGCCCCACCGTCGCGCCGTAGATCCCGTAGGCATAACGATCGAAGTGGCGATAGTCGATCGCCACCACGATCGCAATCACGAATGCCGCGAGCCCCATCACGGAGAGCTGACGCCCAACGATGTTCGCACCGCCTTCGACACCCGAAGCCGCCGCCGACACCAGGTTGGTGATCCCCATCGCAACGAGCACGCTGACGATCCCCACCAGCACCCAATCGAAATGCGCCACCCGGCGCCGCTCCACTCGCAGCGCGTTCATCGCAAGAGCTCCCGCCAGGATGTAGTCCCGAGGTCGACCGCGAACCCTGATCCGAGCTCCGAATCGAACTCGGGCAAAAACTCGGGCACAAAAAAGGCCACCTCCGTCGGGATCAGCCCCTCCTTCTTCGAGAAATACCGGGCCATCACCTTCTGCGTCATCGGTGCCGCGATCGCGCCGCCCCCGCCCCCCGCGTGCTCCACGATCGCGACGACCACGATCTCCGGGGACTCGACCGGCGCAAAGGCCGCAAAGAGCGCATGGTCGCGATAGCGAATCGGAATGTTCTTGGGATCGAACCCCTTCACGAAATCGAGGCTCACCACCTGGGTCGTACCCGATTTGCCGGCCACGTTGATGCCCGGGACCTGGGCGCGGCGACCCGTGCCGCCCGGATCCATGACGACGCCCGTGAGTCCCTTCTTCACGATGTCGAGGATGGCAGGATCGACCACGTTGCGGGCGCGGATCACGGCCGGGACCTCCTCGACGAGCTTCCCGTCCCAGCTCTCCTTGCGCAGGACGACCCGCGGCTGGACGACGTTGCCCCCGTTCGCGATCGTGGCGTAGGCGACCGCGAGCTGGACGGGCGTCACCAGATTGGCGCCCTGCCCGATCGAGAGCGAGATCGTCTCGCCCTCCATCCATGCCTCCCGCTTGACGCGTCGCTTCCACTCCGGCGTCGGCACGAGGCCGCTCGACTCGCCCCGAACGGCGATGCCTGTCGGCACGCCGAGCCCGAACAGCTTCGCATAACGAGCCAGAGTCTCGACGCCGAGCTTCCGGCCGAGTTCGTAGAAATAGACGTCGCACGATCCCACGAGCGCACGCTGGAGGTCGACGGTGCCGTGACCGCCCTTCTTCCAGCAGCGATAGGTCCGCCGACCCAGGCGGAAATAGCCGCTGCAATGGGTCGTCTGGGAGGGGGTGATCACCTTCTCGGCGAGCCCAGCCGACGCGACGAATGCCTTGTAGGTCGAGCCGGGCGGATAGACACCCGCCACCGCGCGATTTCTCATCGGATGCCATTCGTCGGAATTGAGGGCGCGCCAGATCTCCCTCGAAATCGAGCCGGAGAAGGCGTTGGCGTCGTAGCTCGGCGAGGAGACCATCGCGAGCACGTCGCCATTGTTGGGATCGAGGGCCACGATCGCCCCCATGCGGCGGGGCAGTGTCGGATCGTCGTTCAGGAATGCCGCCTCCGCAGCTCGCTGCAGATCGAGATCCAACGCGAGGACGACGCGGCCACCGGGAGTCGGCTCGATCCGGTCGAGCTCTTCGATTTCGCGTCCCGCCACGTCGACGATCCGGTTCACACCCCCGTCGCGCCCCCGGAGATGGACTTCGTAGGAGGCCTCGATGCCGGTCTTGCCGATCGTCTCACCGGATCGGTAGTCGGCGAACTCTTCGCGTGCGAGCTCTGCCGGATCGATCTCGCCGATCGTCCCGAGCAGCTGTGCCGCGAGGTCCCCGTACACGTATTCGCGCAGGGGCCTGAGGTAGAACTCGACGCCGGGGAGCGCATAACGATGTTCGGCGATCTGGGCGCGCTGCTCGAAGCTGAGATCTTTCGACAGGGAGACGGGCTGGAAGCGGAGACGTCCCTTGGGCCGACCGACTTTTTCCGAGAGCTCATCCGGATCGCGCGAGAGGATCGCGCCGAGGACCGAGTAGGTCCGCCACGGACTTTTGATCTCATTGGGCATCACGTCGACGTGATAGGCGGGACGGCTCGCGGCGATCGCACGCCCATCGCGGTCCACGATCATGCCTCGCGGCGCATCGAGCTGGACCGTGCGGACGTAATTCGCCTGCGAGCGGCTCGCCAGATATTCCCCTTCGAGGATCTGGAGCTGGAAGAGCCGGCCGATGAACAGCGTGAAGAGCGCCAGCACGATGAATACGAGAGGCCAGAGCCGGATGTCGCCCGGTCCGTCCCCGCTGCTCGAGAGTCGACCGCGGCCGAGCGGCTCGCTCATCGTCGCGCCCTCCCGGAGTAGCCGAGGGAGAGCGTCCCGCGCCGAGTCATCTCTTCGTCCGCGAATCGATTCACGATCCGCTCGACGATCCCGACGATGGGACTGGCGCACAGCATGGTCACGAAAGCCTGGGCCACGGCGACGGCCACCACCTCGAGCCCGATCGACTCCGGTCCGAGGAAGACCGAGCGCGTCGCGACAACGCCAAAGCCGTAGGCGAGCGAGAGCGAGAAGGTGAGCAGGGCAATCGGAATCCCGCCCGAGAGGTCGAGCTGGCGTCCGGCGATCGCGGCCACCAGATAGGAGACGATGCGCAGGAGTGCGTGCTGACCGAGCAGCGAGCCCGAGACGGCGTCCATCGCGAAGCCGAGAAACGTGGCGAGCAAGAAGCCCGAAATGAAGCCCGGCCAGCGAAGCCCGATCCCGACGACCACGAGCCAGGCCAGATCGGGACACCACGGCGGCGGCAGCGCGCGCGCCAGCGCCCCCTGGATCACGATCGCCGCGAGGCCGAGCGCGAGCACGGCGAGCGTTGACTTCAAGGCGTGCTGCCCGGGTCGGGCGAGAAAGTCTCCGCCCCCGGCGCCGATTCGAACTCGCCCTTTGACGCGCCCTGTGCCGCGCCCTCTGCGGGTGGAGGGCTGCTCACGGCCGCCGGCCCCCCGAGATCCCCGTCCGGCGCATTCGAGCGGTAGAGCAGCTCCATCGTGGGCCCGCGGCGCAACATGACGAAGACCTGCTCGAGCCGGCCCAGATCGACGGCCGGTCTCACCACCGCGATCTGTGTCAGCTCCCCCGTCGCCTCGCGGATCTCGGCCACACGGCCTAGCAGCAGCCCCTTCGGATAGATCCCGCCGAGGCCGGAGGTCACGACGTCGTCGCCCACCGCGACATCCGACTCGCGCACGAAGAACTCGAACTCGAGCGCGCCACGCCCCGCGCCACGCACGAGCCCGCGCGCGCGACTGCGCTGCACCACGGCGTCGACGGTGCTCTGGTGGTCGAGCAGCAGCATCGTCTTGGCGGCGTGGGCCGAAGTCGCAGTGACGACGCCGACGACGCCGTCGTAGGTGATCACGGGATTGCCGGGCTGCACACCGGCTTCGGCGCCGCGGTCGATCAGGATCGACCGGAACCAGGGCGTCACGTCGAGGCCGACGATCTCGGCCGGCAGCATCGGAATCTCCGCCTCGTCACGCATCGCGGCGACGCGCTCGAGATGGCCGCTCGTGACGAGGGCCTCGCGGAACTGAATGTTCTCCGACGCGATCTCGGCGATGCGCTGGGTGAGTCGGACGTTCTCTGAGCGCACGCCCAACAGATCGACGTAGTCGCGATAGATGCCCTTCACGCCGTCGATGGGCGAAGAGATCATCCGCTCGATCGGTGCGGTGACTTCGAGCAGCGTCGCCTGCCACCAGGGAAGCGGGCGCCCGCCCTGCTTGACGTGACGGCGGTCGAGGACCATCGAGACGATCGCCAACAACACGACCGCAACGATGATGAGCGGCCCGAAGAGACGCTTCAGAAGATCGGGCATACCCCCTTGACCCGTCCCCTTCTCGACTGACCCGCCGGCCGTCTCCGGCCCCGGCCTGGTTCACCCTGACGCTGGCGCTCGCTCAGGAGATCGGCGACCGCAGGGTGACCTCTCTCAACAACGAGAAATCATCGAGGCAGCGGCCCGTCCCGATCGCGACCGCCGTCAGCGGATCCTCGGCCAGCATCACCGGAAGGCCCGTCGTCTCCCGGAGCAACACGTCGAGATTGCGCAGCAGCGAGCCACCGCCGGTCATCACGATGCCCTTGTCCACGATGTCCGCCGAGAGCTCGGGCGGCGTCTTCTCCAGGGCCATCTTCACGCTTTCCACGATCGCATTGATCGGCTCGGCCAACGCCTCGCGCACTTCTTCGGACTTGATCTCGAGGGTCTTCGGCACGCCCATCACGAGATCCCGCCCCTTCACCTCGACCGTATCGATCGTGTCGGAGGGATAGGCGGTGCCAATCTTGATCTTGATGAACTCGGCCGTCCGCTCGCCGATCAGCAGGTTGTACTTGCGCTTCACGTAGTTGATGATCGCGTCGTCCATCTTGTCGCCGCCCACGCGGATCGAATTCGAGTAGACGATCCCCGAGAGCGAGATCACGGCGACTTCCGTCGTGCCGCCGCCGATGTCGATGATCATGTTGCCCGAGGGCTCGGTCACCGGAAGCCCGGCGCCGATCGCCGCCGCCATCGGCTCTTCGATCAGATAGACCTCGCGGGCGCCGGCGAGCATCGCGCTCTCGCGCACCGCGCGTTTCTCGACTTCGGTGATCCCCGACGGCACCGCGATCACGATCCGCGGCCGCACCATCGTGCGGCGGTCGTGCACGCGTCGAATGAAATAACGAAGCATCGCCTCGGTGATGTCGAAGTCGGCGATCACGCCGTCCTTCAGCGGCCGGATCGCGACGATGTGGCCCGGCGTCCGGCCTAACATCTCCTTCGCGGCCTTGCCGACGGCCCGGACCTTGTCGGGTCCTCGCGCGTCCCGGGACACCGCCACGACGGAGGGCTCCGACACGACGATCCCACGGCCCTTGACGTACACCAGGGTGTTCGCCGTGCCGAGGTCGATCGCGAGGTCGTTGGAGAACCAGCCGAGAATGGTATCGAGGAGATTCACTGTCCCACTCCTTCAAAACGTTTCGCAATCGTTGCCGACCGACACGGCCGACCGAACCAGCTCACCGAGGCATAGGACCAGACGACCGCCCGGAAGGTTTCAGCTCGGCCAGCGCCGCGCGAGGAACCCGTCCGATCGATTCACAGAGAGGCCCACCCAGGTTCGCTCGAGGGATGGGCAGCTCAGTCGCTAACCACCCGAAACGAAAAAGATCTTTGGCGCCAAGACTGCCGGTCAACGGTAACTGCGGGCCGACAACGAGGCAACGCGAAGTTAACGGATCGAAGCGGGCCCCATCAGGGCGAAATCACGCTTGCCGCGAAAGGCAGGGGTCTCGTACTGTTCGGCGCACTTACAACCCGAGGTCGCCCTTGCTCGAATCCATGCGCCGAGGCCAACGTTGGCTGACCCTGATCTTCGTCAGCGTGATCGGACTCGTCTTCGTTTTCTTCCTGGGCTCGGGCGGTGGCTTCGGCCCCGCTGCCCCCACGGGCAACGCCATCGTCCAGCTCGACGATATCCGTCTGACCCAGACCGACCTCGGGCGTGAGCGCGCCGCCATGGAAGAGCGGCTACGCAACGAGCTCGGCGATGCGTACGACCAGCTCGGGGCGGAGAAGTATCTCGACAGCCAGGCGCTCTCGCGCATGATCAATCAGCTGGTGCTGGCGGCGGCGGCGGCGGACCTCGGGCTGCAGGTGACCAAGGACGAGATCCGCCGGGTCGTCCAGTCGAGCCCGGGCTTCATCGATGAGGAGGGTCGCTTCAACCCAGAGGCCTTCGACCGCTTTGCCCAGGATAATTTTGGCAGCCAGCGGGCCTTCATGGAGACCTTCACCCGTGATCTGCTCGGCCAGAAGCTGATCCAGCTGCTGGCGGGACAGACGACGATCTCCGACAACGAGCTCGACCTCGCCATCCGCTACGACCTCGAAGAGGTCCAGCTCGCCTACGTCGCCTTCGATAAGAACCAGCTCGCCCCCGGCGAGACACTGCCCGAGGCCGACGTCGAGACCTATGCGACCGCTCACGACGCCGACCTGCGCGAGCTTTTCGCCGCGCGGGAATCAGACCTCTCGCAGCCCGAGCGGGTCCACGCACGCCACATCCTGGCCACCGTCGCGAGTGACGCGGGGGAGGCCGACCTGGCGGCGGCCCGCGAGAAGGCACAGAAGGCACGCGAGCGGATCCTCGCCGGCGAGGACTTCGCAGCGATCGCCCAGGAAGTCTCGAGCGACCCGCAAACGGCGAGCCAGGGCGGCGACCTCGGCGTCTTCGCCCGCGGCGTGAACGATCCCGCCCTCGACGACGCGGCCTTTGCCCTCGAGGCGGGCGGCGTTTCCGAAGTCGTGCGCTCGGTGTACGGGTTCCACGTGATCCGGGTCGACGAGAAGCTCGCCTCCGAAAAGGCGACCTTCGAGGCCCACCGCCTGGCGCTCGCGCGGGAAGGGGCGACACGAGAGCGCGCGACACTGCTCGCCGAGGAGCGCAGCGCAGCCCTCGCCGCCGCGGTGAAGGAAGGCCAATCCCTCGAAGACGCGGCCCGGGCCGCGGAGCTGACCCTCGAGCGCCCGCCGAGCATGAAGCGGCGCCAGGACGGCTACGTCCCCGGGCTCGGCGCGGCGGAGGGGATCTTGACCGCGGCCTTCACGCTCGCATCCGGGCAGTCGAGCCCCGAGGTATTCGAGCTTGCCGACAAGCAGGTGTTGGTCCAGGTGATCGAACGGAAGCCGCTCTCGCAGGACCAGGTCACGAGCGAGCGGACCACTCGCCGCGATCAAGCCCGGGTCCAGAAGCAGAACGAGACCATCCAGGCCTGGCTCGACGACTACCGCACACGACTCGAACGCTCGGGTCGACTCCTGATCAACGCGGAGCTCGCGTTGGGGTCGTAACAGACGCAGCGCGAGGCTCGCGCTAAGCGAACGATTCCTTGCGGTGACGGATCAGCTCGAGGAACTCGGAGCGGGTCTTCGAGTCGGATTCGAAGCTGCCGCGCAGGGAGCTCGTGATCGCGAAGCTGTTCTGCTTCTCCACACCGCGCATCATCATGCAGAGATGCTTCGCCTCGACGACGACGCCCACGCCCTTGGGCTTGAGCACGCTCTCCAGCGTCTGGGCGATGTCCATCGTGAGCCGCTCCTGGACCTGGAGTCTGCGCGCGAAGATCTCCACCGTCCGCGGGATCTTCGACAGACCAACGACCTTCCCTTTCGGGACGTAGGCGACGTGGACGCGGCCGAAGAAGGGCACCATATGGTGTTCGCAAAGACTATAGAAGTCGATGTCCTTGAGGATCACCATCTCGTTGTAATCGACATCGAAGAGCGCGCCGGTGAGGATCTCCGCGGGATCCTGTTGGTATCCCTTGGAGAAGAAACGCATCGCCTTGGCGACGCGCTGTGGCGTCTTGAGGAGACCGTCCCGTCCGGGGTCCTCGCCCAGCTCCTTCAGGATCGACGCGATATGGCTCTCGATCGGGTCGCTGCCGTTGCCACCGTTCGAATTCATGGTGGAAAATCTCCGTCCCACGCGTCGCCCTGGCTCGCCCGGAGCCACCTGCGGCACGAACGAGCAGCAGGGAAAACAGCAATCCGATCGTAGCCGGTCCAAATGGTGGAGTCAGAACCGCGGATTCAACCGGTGGCATCAGAACTCGCGGATCAAGCCCCGCACGATGCCCCGGATCTCGATCTGGGAGGCGTGGAACTCCATCGGCGCCATCGTCTGATTCGCCGGCACGAGCTTCACCTGGGAGCCCGTTCGGTAGAAGCGCTTCAGCGTCGCATCATGCCCGTCCACGAGGGCGACGACGGTCTCGCCGTTGCGCGCTTCGCGCCGGCTCTCGATCACCACGAAATCGCCGTCGCAGATCTGGTCCTCGATCATCGAGTCGCCGCGCACCCGGAGCACGTAGTGATCCCGGCCCCGGGCCGTCATCGCCGCCGGGACCGCGAGCGTCTCGGCCACCCCCGATTCGGGCTCGATCGCCTCGATCGGCCTCCCCGCCGCCACCGCGCCGAGGATCGGAAGCTCGACGCTGTCCTGCCTGCCGGCGCTGGGGATCGGCTCGACGGAACGCGAGCGATTCCAGGCCTTGCGCAGATAGCCCTTGTCGACGAGGTGCTTCACGTGCTTGTGGACGGTCGCCACCGAGGAGAGGTCGAAGGCCGCGGCGATCTCCTCCAAACTCGGCGAGTAGCCCTTCGCGCCAACGAACTGAGCCACGAAATCGAGCACCTCGCGCTGGCGGCGCGTGAGGGCCTGGCTCTTGGAATGAGACGGGGGACGGGTCGAGAAGTCTGCCGAGAGAACGGGTGACGTGGCGGGCATGGCAAGAGGATCCTCCGGCTTCGATGGACTTTCGCCTGAGGAAAGTGACGAAATCGAAGCGAAAGTCAACGCTCGACCGGCCCGCGCGAGTTTTTTTCTGGGCTTTGGTTGACGCGACCCTCCCAGGGTCTAGCTTCGGCTCCCGTTGGCACTCGGCACCGTCGACTGCCAACTCCCGATCGGCCCTCTCCTGAAAGGAGGCCGATCGACCCTTGAAATCGATTCTCCCGGACCCCGAGAGCTTTCGCAGCGAACGCTCTCAGGTCCAATCATCAACCCCGCCTTCTCGAGCCATCGAGAGGGCACATCGCTCTCCCCCCGCCCCCCAAAGCCGGCGACGCGGAGAACGACTCAAAGAGAGGCGACTCATGAAGCTCCGTCCGCTCCAGGACCGCATCCTCGTCAAGCGCGTGGATGAGGAAAGCAAGACCAGTGGGGGCATCATCATCCCCGATTCCGCCAAGGAGAAGCCGCAAGAGGGCAAGGTCGTGGCCGTAGGCCCCGGCAAGACTCTCGAGAGCGGCAAGATTTCCGAGCCTAACGTCAAGAAGGGCGACCGCGTGCTCTTCAGCAAGTACGCCGGCAACGAGATCAACGTCGAAGGCGTCGAGCACATCATCATTCGCGAGGACGACGTCCTCGCGGTCTTCGAATAGATAGGGGGTCCATCCAATGGCCAAAATGGTGATTTACGATCAGGACGCGCGGGCGAAGATCCTCGCCGGCGTAGACGGATTGGCGAATGCCGTCCGCGTGACGCTCGGTCCGAAGGGCCGCAACGTCATCATCGACAAGAGCTTCGGCTCACCCACGATTACCAAGGACGGCGTCACCGTCGCCAAGGAGATCGAGTTCGAGGACAAGTTCGAGAACATGGGCGCCCAGATGGTGAAGGAGGTCGCTTCGAAGACCTCCGACATCGCGGGTGACGGTACGACGACGGCGACGGTGCTCGCGCAGGCGATCTTCCGCGAGGGCTCGAAGCTCGTGGTCGCCGGCATGAACCCGATGGATCTCAAGCGCGGCATCGACAAGGCCGTGGCAGCGATCGTCGAGGAGCTCGCCAAGATCTCGAAGCCCACGCGCGACACGAACGAGATCGCCCAGATCGGCACGATCTCGGCGAACTCGGACGCCACGATCGGCAAGATCCTGGCCGAAGCGATGGAGAAGGTCGGCAAGGAAGGCGTGATCACGGTCGAAGAGGGCAAAAGCCTCGTGACCGAGCTCGACGTGGTCGAGGGCATGCAGTTCGACCGCGGCTACCTGTCGCCCTACTTCGTGACCAGCCCCGAGGCCATGGAATGCGTCCTCGAGTCGCCGGTCATCCTTCTCCACGAGAAGAAGATCAGCAACATGAAGGACCTGCTGCCGCTGCTCGAGCAGGTCGCTCGCGCGGGCAAGCCGCTCCTGATCGTCGCCGAGGAAGTCGACGGCGAGGCTCTCGCCACGCTCGTCGTCAACAAGATCCGCGGCACGATCAACGTCTGCGCGGTGAAGGCGCCGGGCTTCGGCGATCGCCGCAAGGCGATGCTGCAGGACATGGCGGTCCTCACGGGCGGCCAGGTCATCGCCGAGGAGCTCGGTCTCAAGCTCGAGAACGTGACCATCAAGGATCTCGGCCAGGCCAAGCGCATTTCGATCGACAAGGACAACACGACGATCATCGACGGCGCCGGCTCGAAGAAGGCGATCGAAGGTCGCTGTGCGGAAATCCGGAATCAGGTCGAGGTGACGACGTCCGACTACGATCGCGAGAAGCTCCAGGAGCGACTGGCGAAGCTGGTCGGCGGCGTGGCCGTCGTGAAGGTCGGGGCTGCGACCGAGAGCGAGATGAAGGAGAAGAAGGCGCGCGTCGAA
>JANNQH010000540.1:0-4698 GCA_031400655.1 Deltaproteobacteria bacterium
TGGTCTCGCGGAGACCCAGCAGACGCTCGTCCAGAACGATCTGCGTGGTCGCATCCGCCTGCAGGTCGACGGGGGCTTCAAGACCGGGCGCGACGTCGTGATCGGCGCGCTGCTCGGCGCAGACGAGTTCGGATTCGCGACGGCACCGCTGGTTGCGCTTGGCTGCATCCTGATGCGCGTATGCCACCTGAATACCTGCCCGGTCGGGATTGCGACACAGGATCCGGAGCTGCGCAAGCGCTTCGCAGGCCAGCCGGAGCACGTCACGCGCTTCTTCTTCTTCGTGGCGGAGCAGGTGCGCCAGCTGATGGCGAAGCTCGGCTATCGCGAGGTGGAAGAGATGATCGGCCAGGTCGATCGACTCACCACGCGCAAGTCGATCAACCATTGGAAGGCCTCGTCGCTCGACTTCTCGGATCTGCTTTACAAGCCGACCCTCCCGCACGCGACTCGCCACGTCTCGAAGCAGAACCACGGGCTCGAGAATGCGCTCGACATGAAGCTCCTCGAGCTCGCGGAGCCGGCGCTCGCGCGGGGAGAGAAGGTGCGGATCGAGCTGCCGATCGAGAACATCAATCGAACGGTCGGTACAATTCTCGGCTCCGAGGTCTCGCGCAAGTACGGGCTCCAGGGGCTGCCGGACGGCACGATCGAGATCGAGTTCAAGGGCTCGGCCGGACAGAGTCTCGGCGCCTGGTTGCCGAAGGGCATCCAGATCCGCGTCGAAGGCGAGGCGAACGATTACACCGGCAAGGGCCTCTCGGGCGGACGCGTGATCGTGCGCGCTCCGGCGGACATCAGCTTCGAGCCCACCGAGAACATCATCGCCGGCAACGTCCTCCTCTACGGGGCCACCGGCGGCGAGGCCTTCTTCCACGGCGTGGTGGGCGAACGGTTCTGCGTCCGGAACTCGGGCGCGCATGCGGTCGTCGAGGGCGTGGGCGACCACGGCTGCGAGTACATGACGAGGGGCCGGGCGATCATCCTGGGCTCGGTCGGCCAGAATTTCGCAGCGGGCATGAGCGGCGGCATCGCGTACGTCCTCGACCTCGAAGGTGAGCTCGAGTCGAAGCTGAATCCGCTGGCGGAAGTGGATCTCGAGCCGCTCGCCGAGGACGACGTGGTCTACGTCCAGAACATGCTCCGAAAGCACTTCGACTACACCCGAAGCCGCCGGGCGGAGGATGTGCTCCGGAAGTGGAACACCTACGCGCCGAGATTCGTGAAGGTTTTCCCGAGGGAGTACCGGGCGGCGCTGAAGCAGTTCGGCGAATCGGAATCGTGAACACAGAACCCTCCCTCGACCGGTGCTCGAAGTAGTTCACCAGGTCGCGGTGCCGAGGCAGATCATCCATGGCCAAGCCGACAGGATTTCTCGAGACCCAGCGCAAAGGCGCGAGCTATCGCGATGCGGGCGAGCGCGTGCGCGATTTCAAGCAGGTCATGCTCGAGATCCCGGAAGACGTATTGAAGTCGCAGGCTTCGCGCTGCATGGATTGCGGGATTCCGTTCTGCAGCAATCCGAACAGCGGCCGCGGTGGGTGTCCCCTCGGCAACGTCATTCCCGACTGGAACGACCTCGTCTACCGGGACAAGTGGGCAGAGGCGATCGTCCGACTGCACTCGACGAACAACTTCCCCGAGTTCACGGGATCGATCTGCCCTGCGCCGTGTGAGTCGGCGTGTGTGCTGGGGATCAACGACGATCCGGTCACGATCAAGAACATCGAGTTCAAGATCGTGAGCCACGCCTGGCAGCAGGGATTCATCAAACCCGTCATCGCCGCCAAGCGGACGGGAAGGTCTGTCGCGGTCGTTGGTTCGGGTCCGTCGGGTCTGGCTGCGGCGCAGCAGCTCGCCCGCGCGGGACACGCCGTCACGGTCTTCGAGAAGAACGATCGGATCGGCGGGCTTCTGCGCTACGGGATCCCCGAGTTCAAGATGGAGAAGTGGATCATCGATCGCCGCCTGAACCAGATGCGCGAGGAAGGCGTCGCGTTCCAGACGGGTGTCCACGTGGGGCCGGATCTGACGGCGGCGGACCTGCGAAAGAGTTTCGACGCGGTCCTGCTCTGCCTCGGCGCCGAGCTGCCGCGTGACCTGCCCGTCGACGGGCGCGGCCTCGCGGGAATTCATTTCGCGATGGAGTTCTTGCCGCAGTCGACCAAGCGGGTCCATGGCGACAAGCTGCCGCCCGAGAACGACATCCTGGCGACCGGCAAGCACGTGATCGTGTTGGGCGGGGGTGATACCGGATCGGATTGTGTGGGGACGAGCCTTCGGCAAGGGGCGAAGTCGGTCACGTCGATCGAACTCCTGGAGGAGCCGCCCAAGGGCAAGAACCCGGCGACGCCCTGGCCGATGTGGCCGATGATCGCGCGGAGCTCGAGCTCCCACGACGAAGGTGGGGAACGCCATTTCGCGATGACGACCAAGCGTTTCGCGGGAGCGAATGGGCGTGTGGAGCGGCTCCACGGGATCCGCGTGAAGTTCGGCGAGCCGGACGCCTCCGGGCGCTCAGCCATGACGGAGATCGCCGGCAGCGAGTTCGAGATGAAGGCCGATCTCGTTCTACTCGCGCTGGGTTTTCTGGGCCCCAATCAGGGTGGTGTGCTCGAGGAGATGGGCGTCAAGCTCGACCCTCGCGGCAACATCGAGGCGACGCAGTCGGATTTTCGAGCGTCCGAGCCGGGTGTTTTCGCCGCCGGCGACTGTCGTCGGGGTCAGAGCCTCGTCGTCTGGGCACAGTGGGAAGGTCGCGAGGCGGCACGCGCCGTCGACCGCTTCCTGATGGGCGGTTCGCACCTTCAGCAGCGCAGCACCGCCGGCAATCATCCCGGCTGAGAGCTTCCCGACTGAGCATCGGCTCGGTCGGGCCCGTGGCTGCTCGCATGAGCTGCCCGATCAGATGCCGCGGAGCGCGGTAGCGGCAGAGCGCCGCCCCCAGGCCTCGCTCCGCGATCTCAGCGGCATTGCGGCGTGATTCCAGCGACGAGAAGCGAGGCGCGATTTCTTTTCACCGCTCGCGCCGAATCGTGTAGTCTAATTACATGATTTCAGCGACTCGAAGTGGACGCGCCAGCGAAGAGGATGGCCGGTACGATTTCGATCGTCTCGAGAGAAGCGTCGAGTATTTGATCCGCGAACACGAACGCCTCTCTGCAGAACGGGCAGAATTGTTAGGCGAGCTCCTGGACCGTGAACTCCGGATTTCTACGCTCGAATCCCGCCTCGACGGGGAGCGCGCCACGCGCGCAGCCGCTGTCGAGAGCGTCAACAAGATCCTCGCGCGGCTCGAGCAGCTCCAGGCGAGCGTCGTGGCGTCGGCGGAGCCTGCGCGATGAGTGGCGCGAGCAGCCGATCTTCCGTCGCCGTCCGGATTGCAGGGCATGAGTACAAGATTCGCAGCGACGGCGATGAGGACGGTCTCGTGCGAATCGCGGGCTATGTGGACCGCGCGATGGACCGAGTCCGAGAGCGGACGGGAACGGTCGACTCTCTCGACGTGGCGGTCTTGACCTGCCTCAATCTTGCACGGGAGATCCTGGCCATTCACGAGCAGCGGTCGAACGTGATGGAGGACGAGAAGCTTCGCTCTTTGATCGATCGGGTCGAGACCGTGCTCGCGGTCCGCGCGACCTCCGATCGGGATGTTTCGAGCGGGGAAGCCGATCGGCGGAGTGGAGCAGGAGACTCTCGGTCGCGAACCCTCGAGCTTCCGAGCGTCGAATCCCTGCGCGAACGGCTACCCGCACCTTCCGCGAGCGGAGCGGTCGAGGTGGACGAGTCCGTGCCCCAGGCCCGAGTGGCGGCCGGTGGCCGAGACCGCGTCGGTTAGTCTCGGGCCATTCCACCGGAATCGAGAGCGCTTGAGGCGATGACGGCAGCCGATCCTCGGAGCGAGAAGCTGCGCCTTCGCCGTGTCATGCGGTCGCGGCTCGGCGAGCTGACCGCCGAGGAGGCACGCGCTGCCGGCGCGGCTATCGCCGATCGGCTTGCCCGGTCGGAGCTCTGGCAAGAAGCGACGCGTGTGGGCGTCTTTGCTTCACGGTCGGGCGAGGTCGACACGAGTCTTCTCATCGAGCGGATCCTCTGCGCTGGGAAGCAGCTTCTACTTCCGCGGACGACAGCTGCTGACGGCCTCGAGTTCGTGGCGGTGGCGGACGTTCTGCAGCTCCGGGTTGGAAGATTTGGGATTCGGGAGCCGTCTCCGGAGTCGCCCGTCGTTCGACCAGACCAGACGACCCTGCTCCTCGTCCCGGGGCTGGCCTTCGATCGCGATGGAGGTCGGCTCGGTCGGGGCGGGGGATACTATGATCGCACGCTTACACGCTTTCTTGGACGCGAGCTCCGTCCGATTCTGATCGGGGCCGGTTTATCCTTCCAGCTCGTCGAGCGTGTGCCGATGACGCCGCTCGACGTTCGCCTCGATGGTGTGGTTAGTGACGAAGAGTTGGTCGAGACGGACGCGTCGCTCGCGCGACGGACTCGAGCAGGGCGAGTGACGGGGAGCCAACGGTGAGACCAGCAAGAAGCCGGGACAAATGCCACGATCCAAAAGATACGCCAGACATGGGTTACTCGATGCGCTGACCAATGCGAAGGAGTACATCGTTAAGCAAGTAAAGGGCGGAACAGTCATCAGACCTGTATTTGCGCGTAAGCGGAAAAAGCCATCCATTGCCCAGAAGTGTCGGG
>JANNQH010000541.1:0-1690 GCA_031400655.1 Deltaproteobacteria bacterium
GATCGCGTGACGCTCTGCCATTGCGCCTCCGCCATATCCGGATCGAGTCGAATGAAGACGTCGAACTGCGAGTAGATCGGCCGATCGAAGCGGACCTTCTGCTTGACTGCATGACGGGCCGGGTCGTAGCCCACGGTGTCCTGGGGCGCCGAGAGGGGGACGATCGAAGGGTGGTCCGAATCCGCGATGGGCTTCTGTCCGAGGATCGTGGGCGCGGGCAGGCCGAGGTCGCGAATCAGGAGCTCGAGGTCAGCGAGCGTCATCATGTTCCGATGACCGTGCCAATCGGTCCAGTCGAGCTTGAGGCCGAACGTCTCCAGATACTCGATGTCATCGAAGTTCGGGTGGCGAATGAAGAGAAAGTCGCGAGCGACCTGCTGCATGTTCGCGACGATCGCGCGAGCCAGGTCGAGCTGGGGAAGGTGCTCGAGGAAATCCAGGAACGAGACGAACTGCACCGATTTGGGAGGGAGACTGATCGCCGTGAGATCCGCTTGATAGGCAACATGACCGGCGCCCCTCGCCTTTTCAACTTTGGCTGCCGAAGAGTCGATGCCCAGGCCGCGTCCGGTCTTGAAGACCTTTTCGCAATATGCGATCGATCCACCGGAACCGCAGCCGCCGTCCACGAACGCGAACTCTCCGGCCAATAGCCGTTGGCGGGCCGACTCGATCGACTTCGCAGCGTCGTCGCCGAGCTCCATGCCTAGCTCAGCCCATCATCATTGGTCGTGGATCGTACGCTTCCGGCGCGAGCTTTCGCGATCCGAATCGATTCCTTCAGATCTCGATGGATCCGTTCCAGCTGGCGGAATCGCCTCGAGCTCCGCTGAGCCGTCTCGCGATACTTCGCGGCCTCGCGGGCCTGATCGAGCAGGATTCCCACGTAGGCCGGATCGCGATTCCAACGAGACGACCCGATCGATGCGAGCTGCTCCAGAGCGGTCCGCCCTCCGGACTGATTTCCGACCGAGCGCGCCTCGAGCGAATCCACGAGTCGCTTCCAGTGCCTCTCGAGCGCCTCACCGACGCGCGGATCTCTCGACGGGTCAGGCCGTCGCCGTGTCGAATCAATCGCCAATGTCTGCTCCGCCCGCTCCCATGCCGCGCTCCAGGACTCGACGTGGGTCGCCGTTCCACCCGCCTCAGTGTTGCCGAAGCTCTTATCCGAGGCGACGAAGTCGCTGAACTTTGCGTGGCCGCCCTCGACCTCCCGCGCGACCAGGATTGCCGGTCGACCGAAGGCCCTCGCCGTCACCGCTCCGTGGAGTGATGAACCGACGTACAGCTCGGAGCCCCGAATGCACGCAGCGATCTCGCGCAGGCTCCTCGCCGAATCGATCAAGCAATGCGGAACCGTCAGTGCGCAAGCGACTTCCCGCTGGAGCGTCGAATCTCCATGACAGGGTCCCAGCGCGAGGAGGATCGGCGTGAGGCTCCGGCTTCGGCAAAGGGAATCGAGGCGCGCTGCCGCATCCGCCACGCCATCCTGGAGATACCGGCTGGTGAAGTGAACGACGAGGGCGCGCTCCGGGAGCGAGTTCCCGCGCGCGAGGAAGGCGTCGCGCCACGCCGCATCCAGAGCTTCGGACGACCACAGCTCCGAGACTTCGACCGCCGTGTCGAGCTCGACCGAGATCTCGCCGCTGAACCCCGTCCCTGCGAGGAACCTTCGACTCGTCGCATCGCG
>JANNQH010000542.1:0-2268 GCA_031400655.1 Deltaproteobacteria bacterium
TTCAGCCAGCTCGCCGTCACGGCCCACGCCCGGGACCAGATCCACATCGTGGGCTCCTCGACCGTCTTCCCCTTCGCAACGGCCGTCGCCGAGCGATTCGGCCGCACCGCCGGCTTCAAGACGCCGGTCGTCGAGAGCACCGGCTCGGGCGGCGGGCTCAAGCTCTTCTGTCAGGGGACGGGGGCCCAGACGCCCGACATCGCGAACTCGTCCCGGCGCATCAAGCCGACGGAGGTCGAGCTGTGCGCCACGAACGGCGTGAAGCAGATCGTCGAGGTCAAGATCGGATTCGACGGCATCGTGCTCGCCAGCTCGAAGCGCGCGGCCCAGTCGAAGCTCACGCTCCAGCAGGTCTTCCTGGCGCTGGCGAAGCAGGTGCCGGTCAATGGCATGCTCGTCGCCAATCCCTACAAGCTCTGGAGCGACATCGACAAGTCGCTGCCGGCCGTGAAGATCGAGGTGCTCGGCCCGCCGCCGACCTCCGGGACGCGGGATGCCTTCGTCGAGATCGCGATGGAGGGCGGTGCGCGGACGATCCCGATGCTCGAGGCCCTGCACGCGAAGGACGAGAAGGCCTTCCAGGCGGTCGCCCACGCGATCCGCGAGGACGGGGGCTACGTCGAGGCGGGCGAGAACGACAACCTGATCGTCCAGAAGCTCGAGGCGAATCCGAAGGCCCTCGGCATCTTCGGCTACTCGTTCCTCGAGCAGAACGAGGACAAGATCCAGGGTTCGACCGTCAACGGCGTGGCGCCGACCTTCGAGGCGATCGCCGATGGGAAGTACGCGATCTCGCGATCGCTCTACTTCTACGTCAAGTCGGCCCACATCGGGAAGATCCCCGGCCTGCGGGAGTACATCCACGAGTTTACGAGCGAGGCCGCATCGGGCGACGAGGGCTACCTGTCGGACCGCGGGCTGATCCCGCTGCCCGCAGCGGAACGCACGGCAGTGCGCGAGTCGAGCGTCAAGCTGACGCCGCTCGCGCTCTGAGCCTTCAGCCCGAGAACAGAGCCTTCAGCCCATGAAGAGCGAGCCGCCGGCTCAGGCCGTCGGCTGGTCCTCTTCGAGGGCGCGCAGCTTCTTGTTCAACAGGGCGATCTTGCGCTCGAGCTTCTTGACTTCCTCGAGCCGTGCCAGGTTGAGCTTCGTGTAGATGCGCTCGATGCCGGCGTCGAGATTCGTCTGGACTCGCTCCTCGAGATCCTGGCGGAGGGCCTCCGCGCGCTGGATGGCCGGGAGCTTGCGGAGCTCGTGCTGGACCTGGCTGACGCCCTTCTCGATCCGCTTCCGGCTCTCCTTGCGGAACTTCTCGCTGCGGTGCTGGATCTTGTCACCCCATTTGTCGAGCTCGGCGTTGATGCGCTCGATGCCCTCGTTCGCCCACTCGGGGCGGAAATTCTCCCAGTTCCAATCGGTCGACTTCGCTTTGTGGACGGACATGTGCAGGACTCCTTTGGAGGAATGGGCGGCGCTGGAACCCATCCTAGACGCGCTGCGTCATCGAGTCAACGAGTCGGTCCAAAAATAATGCGGCGCGTCAGGGGCTCAGCCCCAGCGCAGCAGCGCGGAGCCCCAGGTGAAGCCGGATCCGAAGGCGGTGAGGGAGACGAGTTGGCCACTCGCGAGGCGTCCCTCTCGGGAGGCCTCGGCCAGCAGGATCGGGAGCGCGGCGGCCGAGCAGTTTCCGAGCCGCTGGATGTTGTTCAGGAGCTTCGATTCCGGGATCTCGAGCTTCTGGGCGACGAATTCGTTGATGCGCAGGTTCGCCTGGTGGAAGAGGAAGAGATCGACCTCGTCGAGCTTTACGCTCGCCGCGTCGAGCGTCTCCTTCAAGACCTCGGGCATGCGGGTCACGGCGTGTTTGAACACGAAGCGCCCGTCCATGAACGGGAAGACGCGGCGATCATCGATCATGGCGTGGGTAATGCGGCCGGGCTCGGCGCTGCTCGGCGCTTCGAGCCAGAGCTTTCGCGCGTGCTTGCCCTCGGCGTGCAGCCGGATGGCGAGCACACCGGTCCCCGCCGCCGCATCGACCGCCTCGAGCACGACCGCCCCCGCGCCATCGCCGAAGATGACGGTCACATCGCGGCCCGCCGTGCTCACGTCGAGCCCCGTCGAGTGGACCTCACAGCCGACGACGAGGACCCGCCGATAGCGCCCCGATACGATCAGGGCGTCCGCCAGCTGGAGCCCGTAGAGAAACCCGCTGCACTGCGCCCGCAGATCGATGCACGGGATCTCGCCCGCGTCGATCGCCTCGTGCAG
>JANNQH010000543.1:0-2840 GCA_031400655.1 Deltaproteobacteria bacterium
ACGTGGTCCGCGATGCGCGAAAGCTCACCGCCCGAAAATCCCACGAAGGCGATCGTGGGGAGTCCGCGCTTTTGCGCATAGCGACAGGCTTCGAGCACGTTCGGGGAGTTGCCGCTCGCGCTGATGAGGAGCACCGCATCCCCGTCTCGCACCTGGTATTCGAGCTGTTTGCGATAGACCTGGTCGTAGGCGATGTCGTTCGCGATCGCCGTGATCAGCGCCGTGTTGGAGGCCAGGGAAACGGCCCGAAGCGGCGGATGACCGTCTGCGAAAGTGCCTTTGACGAGATCGCAGCTGGCGTGATCCGACAGCGCGGCGCTCCCGCCATTGCCGGCGACGTACAAGGTTCCGCCCCGCGCGACCAAAGCGAGCAGGACATCGAGGACCTCTCGAAGCGCGGGGCGATCGATCTGCCTCAAGGCGGTCGTGAGTCGATCCTGATATCCGGTCACGAACCGATCGAAATCGTGCATTCCGACGCTCCCCACCGACCGATCGCAGAGACCGGACGGGCGATGTGTGTGGAGCGTATCGCCTGTCGCGACAACGCACGTCTGTCGGGCCGCCAGCCCTCGAACCAGGCTCCCACGGGGGCGATCGGCCGGGTGCGCGGGAGATGACCTCGATGAGCCCATCCGGTGTGACGGGGCCGAGTGTGCAGCCCGGGGCAGCGGTTTTTCTCGACCGCGACGGGACCTTGATCGCAGAGGCCGACCTCGTCGAGCGACCGGAACAGGTCGTGCTCCTCCCGGGTGTCGCGGAGTCGATCTGTGCCCTTCGAAGCGCCGGGTATCGTGTCATCGTCGTCACCAACCAATCGGCGATCGCCCGCGGACTGCTCGACGTGGCCGACCTCGCCCGTGTTCACCAGGCACTTCGCGCACAGCTGCTGGCGCTGGGTGCCGCACTCGACGACATCTATTTCTGTCCGGATGCCCCCGACATCGCCGCGGAGAAGACCCTGCCCTTCGCGCTTCGAAAACCGGGGGCGGGGATGCTGCTGCTCGCCGCCGAAGAGCATGACCTGCAGCTTTCGCGGTGCTGGATGATCGGGGATCAGCTGCGAGACGCGCTCGCCGGGCGACGCGCTGGATGCCGGGGAAGTCTGCTCGTCCGCACGGGTCGAGCTCGCTTGCCGGAAGACGCCCTGGCAGCGGCCGACGGGATCTTCGACGACCTGTCTGCGGCCGCTCGATTCATCCTCAGCCGGCCCAGGCGACGCCCGAGATGATCCAGCCGTTGCGCCGCAGAACACGCCCCTCGATCGATGGAGTTCCAGCATCGGCGGGCAATCGAGCACGAAACGAATCGGACACGAGATCGATCTCGACCGCGACGTCCACGAAGCGCCAGACTCGCCGCGTGCGCGGATGAAAGGCTTTGTAGACCGCCTCCTTCGCGCTGAAGACCGCCCGGCACCGCCGGCCCCGCTCTGCCGCACCGGCGGCGGCGACCCAATCGAGCTCGGCCCCATAACAAATCATGCGCTCGAGGCCGGGCTTGACGGCCTCATCCGGCTCCAGATCGATCCCGATGCCGAGAAATCCACTCGCCGGCGCGACTGCTGCGGCGCATGCTTGCCCCGAGTGCGTGATCGAGCCGACCCAATCGTCGGGCCAGCGGGGGGATCGGTCACGGTCGCGGGGGATCGCGACCGGTGGACACCCAAGCTCCACGAGGAGCTTGCGTGCGAGCCAGCGTCCGGTCGAGAACTCGGCTCGTCGAGCGGGACTGGCCTGACGAATGCTGGCGAGCTCTTCCGGGAACAGGCTGTCGATCCGGTCCTCGATGGGAGCGGAAGCCACGCGGACCTCGTCGCTGAAGACGCCCTCGAGCAACGCGGTCAGCGGCTCCTCGTTACATGCCCCGGAAATGGAGGACTGTCTTGACGGTCTGGGCCAGGATGACGAGGTCGAGCAAGAGGTTCCGATACTTCAGATAGTACAAGTCCAGCGCGAGCTTCTCTTCGTACCCCTCGACGCTGTTCACATAGCCATAACGCGTCTGAGCCCAGCCCGTCACGCCGGGTCGAACGGTCGTCCGATAGGCGTAGTAGGGATAGACCTCATGCAGGGATTCGGCGAACTCGGGGCGCTCGGCTCGCGGACCCACCAGACTCATTTCGCCGACGAGGACATTCCAGAGCTGCGGCAGCTCGTCGAGCCGCGTCCGTCGGATGAAATAACCCACCCGCGTGATCCGGTCGTCGTTGTCGGCCGTGAACACCGCTCCGGACTTCCCCTCCGCGTTGTCACACATCGAGCGGAGCTTGTTCATCATGAACGGCCGATCGCCCTTGCCGAGTCGGCGCTGCCGGAACAGCACGGGACCGGGCGAGTCGAGCTTGATCGCGAGCGCGGTGAGGGCGAGAACTGGGGACGCAAGGACCAGCAGCGCGGTCGCGCCGACTACGTCCAGCGCCCGACGCGTCATGCTGTAGACCCGCCCGCACGAAAAGCCCGGGCCGAAGATCAGGTAGCTCGAGCGCAGGTCGCGCATGTGCACCCGTCCCGACAGGCGCTCGAGGAAGGACAGTCCGGATTCGACGCGAATCCCCCTGGTCTTTGCCTGCATGAGCGTGTCGGCGGGGAAATGCTCGTGGCGGTCCTTCGAGGCCACGACGATGTAGTCGACGTCCCACTCGAGCAGCACCTTCTCGAGCTCGTGCGGCCGCCCCATGACGCGAAAACCCGCAAAATCCCCGGTGTGGTGATGCAGCGCGCGATCGTCGGTGAGGAATCCCAGCATTCGCACGCCGGTGTCGCGCCGTTCCTGCAACATCCGGGCAACGCGCAAGCCGAGATCCGTAGCGCCGACCACGACGACGTTGATCGTCAGCA
>JANNQH010000544.1:0-2472 GCA_031400655.1 Deltaproteobacteria bacterium
CGGCGGCATCGCGAACGTGACCTCGCTGCCGAGCGCGCTCATGCTGAGCGTCGAAGTCGGTGAGGCGAGCTGGACGGCGGACGAGCCGTTGTCGGTCCACGTGGACGGCGACGAATGTGGTGTGGACGACGATGAACACGAAGAGGACGACGACCGCCCCGGCGTGCTGCCAGAGCGTGAGCGCGAGGGTGAGCGCCGGAGTCGCGGGGACGATTGAGAGGCGAGCTCGGACATCGCTCCGAAATTGGGAGGGTGGAGCGCGCGGTGGAGGGGCGCGGTTTCTCTCAGGAGCTCGTCGCGCCGATACGGTCGATCGCAATCTTCGATCTGCGTTCGGCTCGGAACGGCAACGCGAGCAGGCCCGCGAGCGACTGTGTCGCCTCGTCCTCCAGACCATCGAGCCCGTAGGCGACCTGCTCGCCCACCCACGCCGGCGTCGCCGTCCCGAAGATGCGGTCCCACCACGAGAATAGATTCCCGTAGTTCGTGTCCGTCTGCGCGGGGATCCGCGAGTGGTGGACCTTGTGGTAGGCGGACCAGGTCGTGACGAGGGCGAGCAGATCGTCCACCCGTCGAGGAAGACGGAGATTTGCGTGCTCGAGAAGACCGTTCAGGGCAACGGCGCTGCGGTAGACGAGGAAGGCGGCGGGGCTCACGCCGAGGCTGCACGCGAAGACGGTCGTGAACGCGAAGCGGATCACAGTCTCGCCGGGGTGCTGTCGCAGCGTCGTCGTCGCATCGACAGCCGGGTCGGCGTGATGGACCACGTGAAAGAGCCACAGCAACGGGAACTTGTGCATGGCGACGTGGGCGACGTAGAAAGACAGATCGAGACCGAGCAGCGCGGCTGCGAGCTCCGCCGCCCCTGCGAGCCCGAGCGCGGGGAAGAGGCCGATCCGGCTGGCAGCAAGCTCGCCGAGCAGGATCGCAAGACCGGCGCTGAAGACCAGGTTGGTCGCGAGCGTGATTCCGCCCAGCGCCAGATTGGGCCCCAGGTGTCGACGATTCCATGGGCCGCGGGGAGCGAGGGGAAGGGCCGTCTCGAGGACCGAGACGGCGGCGAGGGCCGCGGCGATCACGAGGATCGAGTCCGTGCCCGCCTGGATTTCCGAGAGCCAGCTCATTGAGATCTCCTTGTCGATGCGTGCTTCGATGCGCGCTCTCCAAGTGACGCTGGGGCTCGGGTTTTCGTTACGGAGCGCGAAAGGAAGCGAGTTTCTTCGGCGCCAGAATCGCGTGGACGATGCGAATACGGTCGTTCTCGTCGACCTCGCAGCGCAGGAGGCTGTGCTGTGCCTGCCGACGCACCGGTCGCAGCAGCGTGATCCATACGGCTGGTAAGCCATTTGCCAGCGTCCAATCCTCGCGCGTTCCTCCCTCGCGCCGGTGCTCGGCAGCCATGTGGTAGAGGCGTGCGACGGCGGCGCGGCCAGCGAGGGGGCGGGCGAGGGCGGTGAACTCGCCGCCGGCGTCGGTCAGGGTCACGATGTCGTCGACGAAGAGCGCTTCGAGTCCCGCCAGGTCACCCGCATTCAGGCATTCGAGAAAGCGGGTCAGGGCGGCGCGGTGGCGCTCGCGCAGCGCTTCCGTCGGGATGCAGCGACTGCGGTCGTAGCTCTCGAGCGCCCGTCTCGCGCGCAGGTGGAGGATTCGGACGTTGCCCTCGGAGATCCCGAGCAGGGCGGCAGTCGCCTCTGCGGAATGACCGAACAAGTCGCGCAGCAAGAGCGCCGCGCGTTGGCGTGGACCCAGAATTTCTAGCGCAAGCAGGAATGCGTAGGTCGCGCTCTCGGCGAGCTCGTAGCGGGCGGCGGGGTCGAGGCCGGAATCGGACAGGCCCTCGACGAGGTCGAGTGCGCCCGTTTCGATCGGTCCGGGGAGCCAAGGGCCGACATAGCGTCGACGTCGGCGCCGGCGGAGCAGGTCGATCGCCAGATTGGTCACGACCCGCCAGAGCCAGGCGGCTGGAACGGGCGGGTAGGCGTCCTCCGGGAGCGCGGCAAGGCGGGCGAAGCCCTCCTGGACGACGTCGTCGGCGTCGCTGCCAGTTCCCGTCATGCGATAGGCGAGGGCTCGGAGGCGATGTCGTTCCGAGCGGAAGGCATCTTCGAGAGCGGTAGGTCGGGACGGGACGCCCACCTAGCCCTTCATCATCTCGTCATAGCGCTGCTGCATCTCCTGCGGCGTCACTTTCTCGATCTCGTGCCCGATGTTCCACTCGTGCCCGAACGGATCGCGCACGGTCCCGGAGCGCTCACCGTAGAACTGGTCACTCGCGGGCCGCACGACGGTCGCCCCGCATCGAAGGCGCGCGTGTAGAACTCGATCGCACGCGCGGCGTCGCGCAGGCGGAGATAGGCGAAGACTTCGTGGATGGCCATGGGATTTCCTTTATTGCCCATTCGAGATTCAAGAGGGTACGGCTAACTCGGCGGTGGCTTCTCACGATCTTTTGGTGCGGCAGCGGGCTCC